>JBAVWD010000342.1:0-6624 GCA_049697655.1 Anaerolineae bacterium
CACCTGGCCTGTGACGCCACCAGCGACGAGGCCGTGCGGCGCCTGCGAGAGAGAAAGCGCCGCCCAGCCAAACCCATGGCTGTGATGATGGCTAACTTGGACCAGATCTCTGCCCATTGTGTAGCCTCTAAGGAGGAGGAGCAACTGCTCACCTCACCTCAATGTCCCATCGTGTTGCTCCGTTGGAGAGAGGCTTCCGCCATATCTCCACTGGTGGCTCCTGGCAACAGATACCTGGGAGCCATGCTGCCCTACACGCCTCTCCACCACGTGCTCTTGAGAGAGATGGGCAGGCCCCTGCTAATGACCAGCGGCAACCTCAGCGAAGAGCCTATCGCCATCGATAACGAGGAGGCCCTCGCCCGGCTGGCAGGCATCGCCGATCACTTCCTGGTTCATAACCGGGACATCTACGCCCGGTACGACGATAGCGTGTGGATGGTCGTGGAGGGCACTCCTCAGCCGCTGCGCCGCTCTCGGGGCTATGCTCCGTTTCCCATTCACCTGCCTTTCAAGTCCAGGCAGGTCCTGGCCTGTGGCACTGAACTGAAGAACACCTTCTGTGCCACCAAGGACGAGTACGCTTTCGTCAGCCAGCACATAGGTGATATGGAGAACCTGGAGACCCTCGAGCATTTCGAGGCCTCCATCGAGCTCTACAAGCGTCTCTTTCGCCTGGAGCCGGAGATTGTGGCCTACGATATGCATCCCGAGTATCTGGCCACGAAGTATGCCCTCAGCCTCAGGTCGCCCGAGCAGTTGGTCCCCGTGCAGCACCATCACGCCCACATCGTGAGCTGTATGGTGGACAACGGGGTTCAGGAGCCGGTGATCGGTGTCGCTCTGGACGGCACAGGGTACGGCGCTGATGATCGGATCTGGGGCGGAGAGTTCCTGGTCGCTGACTATGGTAGCTTCCGCAGGGCGGGACATCTCCAGTATGTGCCCTTGCCGGGAGGAGAGGTAGCCATTCGCCGGCCCTATCGCATGGCCATCAGCCACCTCTACTCGCTGTTGGGTGACGACGGTCTGCGATCGGCGCTACCCTGCCTGGGAGACGTCGACACCCACGAACTGGAGATCATCAAGCAGCAGATCGACAAGAGGATCAATTCGCCACTGACCTCCAGCTATGGGCGGCTGTTCGACGCGGTGTCGGCACTGCTCGGCTTTCGAGGGGAGGCCAGCTATGAAGGACAGGCAGCCGTCCAACTGGAGATGATGGCCTACGATATGGACAACGGCGCAGACTACCCCTTCACCATCGTCGAGCGAGACGGCGCCAAGGTTGTCCACCTGTCAGAGATGTGGGGTGGTATCATTGACGACCTTCGGGCCAAGGTCCCAAGCGGTGCCATCGCGGTGAGATTCCATAATACTATGGCCAAGATCATCCAGCGGACATGTGGTAGAATATCGGAAGAGACGGGGCTACAGCAGGTGGCCTTGAGCGGCGGCTGCTTCCAGAACCGGCTGCTCCTCACCAAGGCAACCAGTGTGCTAAGAGAAGCTGGCTTCGATGTGTTAACCCACCACCAGGTACCGTGCAACGACGGAGGTGTCTCCCTGGGCCAGGCGGTGATAGCCAATTCCAAAGTCACGTCTGGAGACCGAGCAGGAGGCGCGCCCGCGCGGAGTGGCAGCGGAAGACCGCTACTACCTCAGGAATAGGGAATGAAGTACCTGGACGAGTTCAGAGATCCCGACCTGGCGGCAACCCTGGTGGAGAAGATCCGCCACCGCTCCAGCCACCGGATCCACATCATGGAGTTCTGCGGCACGCACACCGTCTCCATCTTCAAGCACGGCATCCGTCAGCTCCTGCCCCCCACCATAGAGATGCTCTCTGGCCCCGGCTGTCCCGTCTGTGTGACTGCCAACGCGGACCTCGACTGGGCCATAGCTTTGGCTAGCGATACTGAGGTCATCGTCACCACCTTTGGCGACATGCTCCGCGTTCCGGGCAGTCGCAGCAGCCTGGAAAGGGCAAAGGCCGAAGGCGCCGACATCCGCATCGTCTACTCCACGCTGGATGCGTTGCAGATCGCCAGGGACAACCCCGGCCATCCCGTGGTCTTCCTGGGCATCGGCTTTGAGACCACCGCTCCCACTGTGGCCGCGTCCCTTCTTCAGGCCCAGGACGAAGGAATCTCCAACTACTACGTCCTGTCCCTGCACAAGTTGACCCCGCCCGCCACCAGGGCCATTCTCGACTCAGGAGAGTCTCAACTCGACGGCATCATCGGCCCTGGCCACGTAACCACCGTCATTGGCTCGCGCGCCTGGGATTTCCTACCACAGGAGTACGGCATCTCCTGCGTCATCGCCGGATTCGAGCCGCTGGACATCCTCCAGGGCATCTATACCCTCGTGGAGTCTTTCGAGTCCAGCAAGCCTCGAGTGGACAACGTCTACGGCCGAAGCGTGAGAGCGGAAGGTAACCAGGTGGCTCTGGGCTACATGAGCACCGTGTTCGAGGTGTGTCCTGCTGACTGGCGCGGCATCGGAGAGATCCCGGCCAGCGGTCTCAGGCTGAAGGCCCGTTTCCGCCGCTTTGACGCTCGCGAATGCTTCGAGGTCCACCCAGGCCCACCCGAGGAACCGGCGGGATGTCGCTGCGGCGAGGTCATCAGAGGTGTGACCACCCCGCCGGACTGCACGTTGTACGGCAGGGCTTGCACTCCACACCACCCAGTGGGGCCATGCATGGTCTCCAGCGAGGGTACCTGTGCCGCATACTACCTCTACTCCGGAGAGGCACGCTAGCTACACCATCAGAGGACTCCAGCGATGGACAGAATACTCCTAGCCCACGGCAGCGGTGGACGCCTCAGCCACGAATTGATCCGCGACCTCTTCCTGCCCCAGTTCCCTGCCCCGGCCCTGGCCAGACTGGATGACGCAGCCGTGGTGGACACCTTTGCCCGAGAGATCCCTGGAGCAGAGCCCGCCACCCGTGGGTCCGGGAGGTTGGCCTTTACCACAGACAGCTATGTGGTCAAACCACTGTTCTTCAAAGGGGGCGACATCGGCCGGCTGGCCGTCTGCGGGACAGTGAACGATCTGGCCATGGTGGGTGCGACCCCTCTCTATCTCTCCGCGGGTTTCGTCATCGAGGAAGGGCTAGACCTGGACACCTTGCGCAGAGTTGTGGCCTCCATGAAAGCATCTGCCGACCAAGCAGGGGTGGAGATCGTTGCGGGCGACACCAAGGTGGTCGAGAAAGGCGGGGCCGACCAGCTATTCATCACCACTGCCGGTCTCGGTGTCGTCCCTAGTGGTATAGACATCTCGGCATCCAACGCCCGGCCGGGAGACGTGATCATTCTCTCCGGAGCCATCGGGGACCACGGCCTGGCAGTCCTCAGCGAGCGCGAGGGTCTCGCCTTCCGTAGCCAGTTGGTCAGCGACGTGGCACCCCTCAACCAGCTGGTAGCTGCCATGCTCAGGGCCAGCCCAGGTATCCACGTCATGCGTGATCCCACCCGCGGCGGTCTGGCCACAGCGCTGAACGAGATCGCCCTTCAATCGCGGGTGGCTCTCGTAGTCGACGAGAACAAAATCCCCATCCACGAGGGCGTGCGAGCCGCCTGCGAGATGCTGGGCTACGATCCTCTCTATGTCGCCAACGAGGGCAAACTGGTGGCCATGGTCGCCCCCCACGCCGCGGCAGAGGTCGTAGAAGCCATGCGCCGAGACCCGCATGGCCAAGAGGCCACTATCATCGGCGAGGTGACGGCCCTGCCAGAGGGCAAGGTCCTGCTCCGCACCGGGATTGGCGGCACGCGTGTCGTGGATATGCTGGCCGGGGAGTTGCTTCCCCGAATCTGCTAGCGCCCTCCCCCCGCACAGGCACAGGCGCAGCCTGCACAGGCGCAGGCGCAGGCACAGCCGCTGTGCCCGCCTCCGCTGCTCCGGCCGCCACCGCTGGACGTGACTACGGGCACAGGATGAGTGACCCCCGTGACCCGAGCTGTGAAAGCCGAGACACTACCCACGATGGTATTGGAGACATTCCCTATGCCCCTGACGACGCTGTCGGCCATCTGAGACGCTGACACGGTGCGCGGGGCGCCTGTGGGGAGGGCAGGCTTGCCAGAGACTGGCTTGGCCGCTGACGTGGTGCTCGGAGTGGAGGGTATCCACCACCACGCGGGCATGGGTACAGGTCGCGGGCCGAAGGTCTGCGGCAGCTTCTCTTCGAAATCCTTGTCCATCATCATCCACTCCAGGTTCTCATCCACAACCTCTGGAGTATCCGCACTCTCGACCTGCTTCCAGGCCCGCGCCAATATGTCCCCATAGTAGGCGATAGTGTCCTTGGCGTGGAACCCTTTCATCTTCTGGCTGACGTCCTTGATCAGCTTGGTGGTCACGCCAACCAGCTCTTTCTCACTAAGCTCGCCGTTCTTCTTCACCGCCGCCAGGAAATCGTTCTCGTAGGAGTAGAGCCCCTCGGGAAGTGGATCCGCCTTCTCCAGGCGAAGGGGCTTGTCCGAAGTCGCGCGCACGGCCCCCTTCTTCACCAGGCCGAACAGAATCATGGTCAAGACTCTGTTGAGGGGAGCCTCCAGCAGAACCGCCGCCTCCACCGCGCTCAGGCCCCGCTTGATTCCCAGACCCTCCACCGACACCATGGGAGGCATGTAGTCCATCAGCCTCGCCCGTTGCCTCCTGGAACCCACCACGATGCCAATGATGATCCAGAGCACAACGCCCCCGCAGATGGTGAAGGGCAAGAGAGTGCCGAACAGCGCACCGATCAAACCAACAATCGCTCCGCCAAAGTCGAAAGAAGGTGGGCTATACACCTCGCGTACGTACTTCTTGGGGAAGGACACGCCGAACTGATACTGCTGGTCAGCGCGTGCCTCGGTGTTCGTCCAGACCATCACCGGTCTATCCCCCTCGACGTAGGCCTCCGTAAACTCCAGGTCGTGATATCGAGTCTCGTCAGGCTGAACACCTGGGGGAAAGTACATGGTCAGCCGCAGGTAGGTGGTCCCATGACCGGTCCCCTCGTAGTAGTGAGGATAGAAGCGCACACTGGCATACTCTTCATTCTCGCTGTCCTGGTAGACCATGTGCGGGTTGTTGATCTCCAGGTGGACGGTGCCGGTCTCGCCCGGCATAATCTGGTTGCTGCCCAGATGGATCTCCACGCCGGTGTCTAGCCATTCCGACTTGTAGATGCCAGTCACCGGCTTGCCGTCGATGGTAGCCGTGGCGCTAGAGAGGTCATAGTAGTCGTTGGGCATGCCGATGTCCACGATGTCGATGACATGGGCACCGGGATCACAGGTGTAAGTGACGTCATATACAATGTCTACCGAACTATCCTCTTGTATATACACGAAGACGAGGTTGCTCTCCACAGAGAAGCTGTAGTCCTGTGCCAAGACGGAGTCAGCCGGCAGCATCAAGATCAACGCGGACAGACAAAGGGCGACCGCCAAAGCGCGAGTCAGCGAGCGTCTCAGCCCTACCATTTCGGTTCCTCCGTCAATTGGTAGGTGGAGCCGCAGTAGGGGCAGTTGATCATGATCGCCCCCTTGACCAGGGAGACGCTGTCCTTGCTCAGTTCAGCGCCGCAACTCTGGCACTTGAGCTTCTCCACATTGACGTCACCTGGCATGTCCAGCTCCACCTGCTGGGTGATCTGCTGGATGGGTGCTGGCCCTCTGGTCTTTACTACCCAGACGATGGCCACGCCGACGCCCACTAGGATAAGCCCTACCAGGAATAAGAGGACGGCTACCGTCATTCTGGAGTCGAAATTAGCTCCGGGCGCCGAAGCTGAACAAAGGAACAGAGCCCCGACTCCAATCAGGACGCACGCAAAGAAAAGCACGATGCCCGCCACTACATAGCCGATACTTTTCCCCGCCATGGCTTGTCTCCCCTCTGCTGAATCTTCGTCATTCTACCACAAGTCAGCGCCGGAGGGCAAAGAGCCGTCGCGACGGCCACGAGAGAGGCCAAAGCAGGGCCCCTACCAGGCGAGCGCTTGTCGTATCTGTAGCTGCTCACAGATAGCGCAGGACTGCACTCTCTGCCAGCCGCCTACGTCTCCTGTCGGCGCAAGGGGCTGTATTACTGCGAAGGCGTCCTGCCGCTGAGGCGAAATCTGTGATCCCGCCCTGGGCCGCCGGACTGCAAATCCGGCGACAGCGAGAATCTACACCACACTATGAGATTCTACCCCAGCACCCTACGTCTCCTGTCGGGGCAGGGGCCTGCATTACTTCCAACGCGTGCCGCCGTGGCCAGGAGTACTGCACAACCCACGAACATTGGCAAGCTGCAGTGGACTGCCAACCGGCTCTATTTGACAGACATGCGTCTCTGTGATATACTGGGCGAAACGTTCGGACTTTCACATCGATCGGCTTTTCTTCCACATCACTGCAGGTGTGATCCCAACTGTTTCGGCCCTATGGGAAGCTCAGGTCGGCTGGAGCTTCTCTCTTCACACACGACGAGGTGTGTCAGCCTAGAGCAGCACAGCCAAACATGGAGAGGGGGTGATAGCCTGTCATTGAGCGCCTGCTTGTCCCGCAAGGTGGTTGCTGGAGATGTGACCACGGGTGGCAGGGCCCTGGGGTCCCGATCCCCATCCAAAAG
>JBAVWD010000343.1:0-2595 GCA_049697655.1 Anaerolineae bacterium
CACCTCGGCTCGCGCCAACATCTACGACCGGAACGGGCAGCCCTTGGCCATAGATGGGTCCAAGGTCACCGTGGGAGTGGTGCCACAGGATATAGAGGATGAGAATGCGCTTCTGGCCGAACTGAGCCGCATCCTGAACATGAACTGGGATGAGATACAGTCGCTCTACACTGCGGAGGGCATCCAGCCGCACTGGTTCGTGCCCATCGCCGACCTGTCCTTCGAGGAGAGCCTCGCCCATGCCGACACGCTGAACTCCCTGCCGGGGGTGATGCTGCAAGAGACGCCGATTCGCACCTATCCTGAGGGGGATCTCGCCGCTCACGTACTGGGGTATCTGGGCGAGATAAGCAGGGAAGAACTGGCCATGCTGGGAGCACAGGGGTACGTAGAGGGTGATGCCATAGGGAAGGCGGGACTGGAACGGTGGGGTGAGACCTACCTGGCCGGCAGCCCAGGGGGGATACTGAGCGTTGTCACCCCCGAGGGGGAACTCGTGGACACCATCGCGGAGTACCCGGCCACCCAGAGCAGAAGCATCTATTCCACCATCGACCTGGAACTGCAGCGGGTCGCTGAGGATGCCCTGGGCGACCACCAGGGGGCGGTCGTCGCCCTTGACCCCAACAATGGGGAGATCCTGGCCCTGGCCACCAACCCCCGATACGATCCCAACGAGCTGACCTGGGGCCGCTTCGACGCAGCGCGCTGGGACGCCCTGGCCTCCGATGCGGCTCGCCCCCTGGTCAATCGAGCCACCCAAGGCGCGTACCCCACAGGTTCCGTGTTCAAGGTGGTTACGGCCGCTGCAGCCATGGAGGGCGCAGGTTTCTCGCCCCACACCACGATCAACTGCACCGGCTCCTGGTCGGGGCTCGGTGCGGGGTGGGTGAAGTACGACTGGCTGCGTACCGGACACGGGGCCATGGATTTCCGGTGGGCCCTTACTCGCTCCTGCGACGTCTTCTTCTGGGAGATGGGCCTCCGGCTGAATAGCGTGGATGAGAACCTTCTTCCAGCGTATGCCCACTTCTTCGGTTTCGGTGAACCGACGGGCCTGGATGCCGTCGACGAAAGCGAGGGGCTCGTTCCCGACCCTGAGTGGAAGGAGGAGTACTTCACAGGCGAGGGCAACCCCTTCTTGGTCCCAGGCGACGCAGTGAACCTGGCGGTGGGGCAGGGAGACCTGCTGGCCACCCCGCTGCAAGTCGCCAACATGATGGCCGCCATCGCCAACGGCGGCATCCTCTACCGGCCGCACCTGGTAATGCGCATCTCCGGCACGCCGCAAGAGGAGGAGCAGGTTTTCACTGCGTCAGAACGCGGACGCGTGCCCATCTCTGAGGCTAACCTGCAAGTCATCCGTGATGGGCTAGCCGGCGTGACCAGCGCTGAAGGGGGCACCGCCGTGCGCGCCTTCGAAGGAGCGGCCTTCACCTCTGCCGGCAAGACCGGCACCGCTGAGACCCCGGCCGAGAAGCCCCATGCCTGGTTTGCGGGCTACGCCCCTGTCGAGGCTCCTCAGATCGTCGTGGCTGTGGTGGTGGAGAATAGCGGCGAGGGCTCTGTGTTTGCCGCGCCTATCTGTCGCCAGGTGATGGAGGCCTTCTTCTTCGGCCCGCCACCTCCGGAGACTGCGGAGGGAGAATAGCACCCCCCATGAGGTCAGACCACAGACGGGTGGCACAACCAGGCGGTATCCTTGAGAGAGTAGGTCGTGTGCATTGGGGGCCAGCCTGCATAGGGGCTCTATGGGGCCATCCCGGCTGACTGAGGAGCCAGGAAGTGGCAAGGACGGAAAAGGACGGGATGATGAGGAAATGGATGCTCTGTGCCGTACTTCTAGGCATCTTGCCGGCGTTGGCCTGCAGTCTCTCGGTGGACATAGGCGGTGAGACTCCAGAACCTACGGCTCCGGCGGTGCCCACCGAGGCGTTGCCCACCCGGGTCGAGACTCAGGAAATCCCAACGCCGGTTCCTCCGACGCCCTCTCCTCTTCCGCCTACGCCTACCGTGCCGAACTGGCCCTTAGTGCTGGCGGACGATTTCGACGATCCGGAGAGTGGGTTCATTCGCAGCAGCGATGAGAGGAGCCGGCTATTCTACGATGATGGTCAGTACGGCATAGGGGTCATCCCGGAGGACTGGGTCGCTTGGAGTTCGCGAAGCGGCTATGTATCGGACTTCGTCATCGAGGTGGTTGTAAGCGCCGACGCCGAAGTTGGGTTCGCGGGCGTGGTCTTTCGGAAGCAGGGAGACTCGCGGTTCTACATGTTCGCTATCACGCCCGACGGTCAGTACAGCCTGATGAAGTCCGCCCAGGCTGCGGAGGCGATCTTGGACTGGCGGGACTCGAGTTACATCAGAACCGGGGCAGACACCAATCGCCTGCGGGTGGTTTGTGTGGGAGCGACTGTGACCCTGTACGTAAACGGGCAGTATCTGGACACCGTCCTGGACATGACCTTCACCGAAGGAGAGGTCGGGATGATTGCGGGGACCTGGGAGGGAGAGACTTACGCTCTCTTCCACTTCGACAACTTGCGTGTCTATGCGCCAACTCCAGTGGCTCCACCCACGCCGACGGCTACGCCT
>JBAVWD010000344.1:0-2299 GCA_049697655.1 Anaerolineae bacterium
GTGCTGTGGCAGCGTAGGCCCCACCGGCCGATACCTGCCAATAGGCCTAATAGGCCTAAACAAGAAGGGGAGGCTTCAAGCCTCCCCTTCTCTCGTCCCTACTTCTTCTTTCTTGGCGCCTTTCTCAGCGGGATGCCGAGCGCGGCGGCTACGCCCTTGCCATAGGCCGGGTCGGCCTTTTGGCAGTTGCCGATGTGGCGGCGCTTGACCTCGAGCGGCGCGTCACCCAGGGCGCGGGCCGTGTTCTCAAACAGGACCTGCTGCTGTGCAGGGCTCATCAGCCGGAAGAGCAACCGCGGCTGGGTGTAGTAGTCCTCGTCCTCGCGGTGGTCCCAGTGGTCGGCGGCGCCACTGAGTGCGAGAGGCGGCTCGGCGAATTCGGGCTGCTCCTGCCACTCACCGTAGCTGTTCGGCTCGTAGGCCAGCGTGCTGCCGAAGTTACCGTCCACCCGCATGAGGCCGTCGCGGTGGTAGCTGTGCACCGGGCAACGGGCGGCGTTGACGGGGATCAGATGGTGGTTCACGCCCAGCCGGTAGCGCTGAGCATCGCCGTAGGAGAACAGCCGTCCCTGGAGCATCTTGTCGGGCGAAAAGCCAATGCCCGGCACGATGGCGGCGGGGTTGAAGGCCGACTGTTCGACCTCGGCAAAGTAATTCTCGGGATTGCGGTTCAGCTCCATCACGCCCACTTCGATCAGCGGATAGTCCTTGTGGAACCAGACCTTGGTCAGATCGAAGGGGTGGTAGGGGCTCTTGAGGGCCTGTTTCTCGGTCATCACCTGGATGTACATCGTCCAGCGGGGGAAATGGCGCTTCTCGATGCTGTCGTACAGGTCGCGCTGGTGGCTTTCCCGGTCCTTGCCCACAAGCACCTCGGCCTCTTGGTCGGTCAGGTTCTTGATGCCCTGCTGTGTGCGCAGGTGGAACTTGACCCAGACCCGTTCGTTGTCGGCGTTGATCAGGCTGAAGGTGTGGCTGCCAAAGCCGTGCATGTGGCGGTAGGAGGATGGGATGCCCCGATCGCTCATGACGATGGTGACCTGGTGCAGCGCCTCGGGCAGCGACGTCCAAAAGTCCCAGTTGTTGCGGGCGCTGCGCAGGTTAGTGCGCGGATCGCGCTTCACCGCCTTGTTGAGGTCGGGGAACTTGAGCGGGTCGCGCATGAAAAAGACCGGCGTGTTGTTGCCCACCAGATCCCAGTTTCCTTCCTCGGTGTAGAACTTCATGGCGAAGCCCCGGATGTCGCGCTCGGCGTCGGCCGCGCCGCGCTCGCCGGCCACCGTCGAAAACCGGACAAACATGTCGGTCTTCTTTCCGATTCGGGAGAACACCTTGGCCTTGGTATAGCGGGTGATGTCGTGCGTGACGGTGAAGGTGCCGTAGGCCCCTGAGCCCTTGGCGTGCATGCGCCGCTCGGGGATGACCTCCCGGTCAAAGTGGGCCAGTTTCTCCAGGAACCAGACGTCCTGTAGCAGCATCGGGCCACGCGGTCCGGCGGTCATAGCGTTCTGGTTGTCGGCCACCGGAGCGCCGGTGGTGCGGGTCAGTTTCTTTTTTCGCGGCATTTCTTATCTCCTTCTTATTCTATAATCTTGACTCTTCGGTGCACGCAGATCTCCACTGGTTGATAGGCTCCCTCCGCTTCAGCATTGCCATATCTGCACACGTGTATCTGTAGACAACCGGTATCGATAAGCGAATAAGAAAAAGCGGTCCGCCTGGCTCAGGCTCCCTCGGAAGCCTGGCAGTCGGGACAGAACCCGTAGAGGTCGAGCCGGTGGCCGGTCACCTGGAATCCCGACCCCTGCGCCACCTCCTGCACCTGGCTGGGCAGCAGGCTGGGCTCACCGTCCACGATCCTCCAGCAGCGCAGGCAGATCAGGTGAGGGTGCGGGTCCGGCCTGTTGGCATCGTAGCGGGCGACGTGGTCGCCGAAACCCAGCTCCAACACCTCGCCCATGTCGAACAGCAGGCTCAAGGTCTTGTAGACGGTAGCCAGGCTGGTGGTAGGGAACTGCTCCCGCAGCCGCTCGTACAGCTGGGCGGCGCCGGGGTGGTCCTCGCCGGAGGTCAGGAGGCGGAGGAGGGCGACGCGCTGCGGCGTCATCCGGCACTGGCGCTCCCGGAGCTTTTGGGTCAACTCCTCAAACCTGGCTTGTCCATCGACCATGACTTCCAGCCTCCAGGACTCTGTAGAAAGTCATTATCCATAGATAACTATAGTAGATAGTGCACGCTTTGTCAAATGGGGACAGGCAAGTACAGACGCAGCGCCACACCAGTTCTACCACATGATCAG
>JBAVWD010000345.1:0-7786 GCA_049697655.1 Anaerolineae bacterium
TGGTGGAGGTGACCAGCATTGTGGCAATCAGCACCGACAGCCACGCCTTGGTGAGAATGCTGGAGAAAGCGACTATGCCCTCGTAGCTGATGGAGAAAGTCCACCGAGCCACCTCGACGGCGACGACCGTGGTCCCTTCGCGAGTGAAAATCAGCGTCAATGCCGCCATGGCGAAAGGGATTGCCACCAGTGATCTCTTGAGGACCACCGCAGGACTGATGCGCGATGCTCCCAGGACGAAGCCTATGGCCAACAGGACCAGAAGATACGAAAGCCAAGCCCCCGCGGGCAGAGCAGTGATGGCCACGATGAAGGCCAGCGTGAGGACCAGCTTCACCCTGGCATCGCGCCGATGGATGGGACTGTCACCTTCCTGGTGAACGTCTAGTACCTGGATATGGGCCAAGGATACTCCACGAAGCCTTGTAGAAGTGGCGCAGAGGTTTGGCTGGTCCGGAAGTCTGACCCGCTGGTCGCGCCGGTAAGCTGACTTACCGGGCCTCCCCCTCGGGGCCCCTGGTTCGGAGTGCATAGCCCGCTCCCAGGGCCATGCCGAAGACGATCAACACGCCGACCACCCCTGCCAGGATGGTGGCCAGGGATTCACTTGGAATGCCCGGCAGGACGTAGTCGGGGATGACCTCGTAGAACGGTTCCGCCGCCGCATCAATGAACCCGTGATCCTCGGCCACTCTCTCCAGGCCATCGGGCCAGGGAGACGCGAGAGGGGAAACGAGGGTAACGGCAAGCGCAATGACGAGACCGACTATCCACCAAGTCTTGTTTCTCATAGGTGACCTCCCTGGCTCGCAGCCGGGTGGGATTCGACTAGGTCACGCCTCGTAGCGGTGATGAAAGCCAGCGCTGCCACCGTGATCAACCCCTCGCCCACGCCGATGAGAGCGTGGATGCCCCCCACGGCAGGCAGCGCAACCTGCAGGGGTGAGGAACCCGACAGACCAAGCTGAACCGCGCACACCAATGAGGCTACGAAGACCGATAACCAGGCGGCCGCGAAGGCGCTGGCCAGATTGACCCACGCTCTCCCACCGAGCATCCTCTGCATGATAGCGTATACGAGGTAGCCGACGAGGCTCGCGATCACAGCCATGTTGAGAATGTTGGCACCCAGCGCGATGAGCCCGCCATCTTGGAAGAGGAGAGCCTGGACCACCACCACACTGGTCATGACCAGCATGCCCGCCCAAGGTCCCAGCAATATGGCTGCCAGAGCAGCACCTATCAGATGTCCCGACGTGCCACCAGCCACTGGGAAGTTCAGCATCTGGGCGGCGAAGATGAAGGCGGCCATGACACCCATAAGAGGCACCTGCTTCTCGCCCAGTTGTCGGTTGGTCTTGGTGATGGCATAGGCCAGGGCTGCAATGGAAAGTAGCCAGGCCAACCCTGCGATAGTCAGCGAAAGGAAACCGTCCGGGATGTGCATGGCCTTCGGCAGCAGCGAGGGGATTAGCCATGAGGTAGCTGCGATCATCGTCTTGTCCTCCTTGTCTTTCTGATCGTGTCAGAGAGACGCGCGGAAGATCCGGTGTGTCTGACGGCCGTGTGGGCTGCTCTGTGGCGTGCCGTTCGGATGATTGTTCATTCTCACTACCCTATTCACTGGCCGTATTGCAGCTGCTGCAGATCCCAGGAATCGCCAGATGCTCTATCTCACTATGGAAATCGTATTCCTGCTCAATAGCCTGTCTCAGTGGATCCAGCAGTGAGTTGGCAAAGTCGAGTATCTTTCCGCATTCGGTGCAGATGAGATGATGGTGAAGTCCTTTGCTGAGCAGCTCATACTGGGCATGCCCGCGGCCCAAGTTCGTCTCACTGACCAGGTGGAGAGTCTTAAGCAGGTCCAGAGTACGGTAGACGGTAGAGATGTCCAGATACGGATAGGCGGAACGCACAGTCTCGTGGATCTCTTCTGCGCTGATGTGGCCGTCGCTGTGCGCGATGGCTTCGAGAATCATCATGCGCTGAGGGGTGAGACGGTATCCGATCTGCTGCAAGGCCTCGACTACCTCGTGGTGGTGGGTCATGGCACCTCCCGCAAACAATTACGAGTATACCACAACCGCGATTCTTTGTCAAGTGCAACTTACTTGCAGCAGCGACTGGTTCTCAGGTATTCCTTCTTGGTCTGTCTGACAGTGAGGGCACCTTGGAGTCAGTACTGCGAATACGGCGCGGTACTGAGCGTGGAGGAGTGGATTCAAACGCTGGACACAAGCCTGTCGAGTTCCGCCGCTATCAGCTGCGCTTCCTTCACTAGATCGGTGGCCGCCTCGAAGACCGCCATGCCCTTCATGTCGGCTTCGATGGCCAGCGGGCTGTAAGGGAGGAAGCCCAGGACAGGCAGATCGGGACCATGCTCACGGACGAACTGCCGGTCACTCTCATCGCGGACGGAGTTGCCCACCAGGAAGAGGCGCGGGATGCCGATGTCCTGTGCCAGCCGTTGAATCAGTTCGGCGGTCTGAAGGCTTCGACGTCCCGGCTGCACGACAATCAAGAAGGCGTCCACGGCCTGAGCGGTGGCTCGGCCCAGGTGCTCGACGCCGGCCTCCATGTCCATGATCACCTCTTCTGAGGACTGGTCCAGCAAGAGGTGGGTGACCAAGGTCTTGACTAGGACGCTCTCCGGGCAGATGCAGCCTCCTCCGCCTTTCTTGACCGTACCCAACTGCAAGAGCCTGATCCCACGATACTCGGCACTGAAGCGCTCCGGGATATCTTCCACCCGAGGGTTCATCTTGAACCATCCGCCTACGCCCCCTGGCTTAGCGCCGGTACGCTCCTCGATGAGTTCGTCCATTTCGGCTATGGGCGTGATCTGGGCCACCAGATCCTGGGGAAACCCCAGTGCCCAGGCCAGGTTGGGGGACGGGTCAGCATCGATGACGATAACCTTGCGGCCTTGTTGAGCATAGGTATGGGCCAGTAGACTGGTGACCGTGGTCTTGCCTACTCCCCCCTTTCCGGTTACTGCTATCTTAGACACAGCTCCTCCTAGCTTCTCGTCCCGCCCGGCGGCTTCCACAAGGCTCAAAGCAATCCGTCAAGGGAATCAAAAGCCTTTTCGACTGCCTGACGGGCAGGGGCTTCGTGCGGCAGTTGAACCAGGGGATAACCCAAGCTGTCGTACTCGGCCACCAGGGGGTCCATCGGGATAACTCCCGCGAGCCGCAACTGCTTGTCCCCGATGAACTGCGTGAGATTCGGCGTGAGGACTGGTTCTCCGTTCTCGTTCGTCGGTACTCGGTTGACGATGAGGCGCACCTGCCCGACCTGGGTCCTAAGTTCGTGTATAAGCTGGAAAACTCTCTCTGCGGTTGCCAGGCCCCTGATCGTTGGATCGGAGACGATGAGCAGGAGATCTACATTCTGCGTCGTGCGCCGGCTCAGATGCTCGAGTCCGGCCTCGTTGTCTATCACTACGTAGCTATAGGACTTGGATAGACGGTCGATCGACTGTCGAAGCATGCTGTTGGCGGCGCAGTAGCAGCCCGGACCCTCTGGTCGTCCCATCGCTAGAAGATCGTATCCGTCTTCTTCTACGAGGGCCTGATTGACCCTGAGCTCCAGATATTCTGGCTTGCTGATACCTGATAGGAAGGTTCCCGAACTGACTTGCTGTGACGTATCTTCGCGGATGTCACCCACGGTCTCGCCCACGGAGGCACCCAATGTGAGATCCAGATTGGTGCTGGGATCGGCATCGATGGCCAGCACCGGCCCTCTGCCCCTGTCAACGAGATACCCAATGAGGAGGGCCGATACCAGGGTCTTACCAGTGCCGCCCTTTCCAGCCACCGCTATGATTCTCGCCATCTCAGCTCCATTCCAAGACTCCAAGGCTGACTGTACTCCACACGATCATCTGCCTAGACTACGGGAGGGCAGAGATCAGGACTCGTCCTGCAGCAGGGTGTAGCCGCTGGTTACCTCAGCGATCCCTGAGATGGTGGCCCGGACCGAGCAGTACTTCTCTTCCGAGAGCCTGATCGCCCTCTCAACTGCCTCTCTCGAAAGCCCGGGCCCGGTCAGTCGATACTCCAGGTGGATCTTTCGAAACGTCCAGGGCGGATCAGGATCTTGTTCACCTGTCAACTGGATCTCCAGGCCAGTGAGGTTCTGGCGAGCTTTCTTGAGAATAGAGACCACATCCACACCGGTGCAACCCCCGAGTGCCATGAGAAGCAGTTCCGAGGGCCTCAGACCCGTGCCGTTCTCTTCGTCCTGAGTGGACATGACCAAGCTATGCTTGGTGCTGTCCGTGCCCACAAACTGTCCGCTACCTGTCCATTTGATTGTCGCTTCGGCCACGATCTCCTCCACCTTCGTCGCTATCGTGCCGCGTTTCGTCCCTGGAGAATGCCTTGACAAGGGAAAGCGTACTGGGGACTTGACACACGCGACCTCGCCACAATTGGAACTGCTGCGTTTTCCTCCTCGGACGAGACACGACCTGCCGGAAGCTCGGCTCTGGTATTGTGCGCCAGGTTACTATTGCTGCTTCTCCCTGTCGTGGACGGACCCCGTTGTGGCTTTGGGCGATTGTCAAGGTGCGCCGGCGACCAATGTCCTCACTGGCTTAGCACCGCCTCGGTCACTCGTCCACTGCTGCATCGGGCGTTGCAGCCTGGGCGACCGCAACCGTTCACTCTCGCGCCGCTTTTCTAGGCAACGGTTCGCCAGTCCAGGGGACGTCTCCTTCATGTCCATTCTGGCCGCGCTCGGCGCGGAGTACTCGCTGGTCCTGAGACTGGTGACTCCAGCGCGCGGGTCCTATTCTACCTTGTAGACCTTATCGCCGGGGCGTGCCTTCTCGTCGAGTTTGAGCGCAATCTCCTGGCCAGCTTCGCCCTTCTCGATGGGCTGGTGCTCGACTTGCAGGGAGCCTACCTGCTGCTGAAAGTCACGCTCGCCTCCGGCGATGCGAATCTCGTCTCCCAGCTGAAGCGGCCCAGTGAGCAGGATGACAGCCACTCCGATCTTCGAGAAGTAGTTCGTTACTGTGCCGATTTCCTTCTCCGCCATTGCGATCAGCCTCCCTTCGCGCTGGACTATGAATTACTCACTGCTATCGAATCCAGGCCTCTTGCCTGTTCCTGAGGAGTGTTTCGTACATGAGCACAGCCTCCTGTGCGCACTGCTGGCCCATGGCCGTTACCGTCCTACGTTTGTAGCCGCCTGCCATGACCATGGCGAACCTTCAGCCGTGACCAGCAATGCTCTCCTCACGGTGTGCCGAGGTCGTCAACGCTGGTGTCTACGTACTTCTCCCCTTCTTCAATGAGCATGATGGGGATGCCGTCTCGTATGGGGTACTTGCGGCGACAGTCGTCATTGGTGCAGACCAGCCAGGTCTCCTTGACGAGTTCAACTTTGGCCTTGCAGGCAGGGCAGGCCAGAATGCGCAACAAATCGTCACTGATCATTTCCGTGTCTCCTCTCTGTCTCCCACGCGGTGTGTCGATCATAACTAGTATAGCATTTCCCGCGTCGAAGCTCAAGCGTTGCGACCTCATGAGGAATGGTGGTGTGCGGGATTGGCCGCTGGAGTCTCGGCCACTGTCTGGAATGGACGGTGCGAGATTTCCCCGGTTCACGCCGGATGCGCGTGTCGACATGGCAGCACCTCGTGGGCTTGCCTGCGGCGAGGCAGTGTGTTATGATTTGGTGGATAGGCAGATAAAGCACGTCCTCTGACCGGGCGGGGAGTGCCAGGTTGCGCCGTGTCTCGTGCGCGCCAGGTTCCCGCACGGAATGAAGGGGGCGGACGTCGAAAACAAGAGAAGGAGTACGACAATGGCAGTGGTAGAGATGAAGGAGTTGCTTGAGGCGGGTGTGCATTTTGGGCACCGAGTCAAGCGGTGGCATCCCAAGATGCGTTCCTACATCTTCACGGAGCGCAACGGTATCCACATTATCGACATTCAGCAGACAGTGGAGCGGCTGGAGAGCGCGACGGAGTTGATAAGACAAGACATCAGTGGCGGCGGGATGCTCTTGTTCGTGGGGACCAAGAAGCAGGCGCAGGAGAACATCGCCGGGGCAGCGGAGAGGTGCAGAATGCCCTATGTCAATGAGCGCTGGCTCGGCGGTGCACTGACGAACTTCCGCACGATTCGGCAGCGGATCGACTACCTAATCGACCTTGAACGGCGACTAGAGAGTGGAGAGTTCCAGAGGATGACCAAGAAGGAGGTGCTTGGCCTGGAGCGGAAGATGAGCAAGCTGAATCGAAGGCTAGGGGGCATAAAGAGGATGGATCGTTTGCCCAGCCTGGTCTTCATAGCCGACGTGCGGCGCGAGCAGATCGCGGTCAAAGAAGCGAACAAACTCGGTATTCCCATCATAGCCATGGTGGACACCAATTGCGATCCGGATCCGATCGACTACGTGATCCCCGCTAATGATGATGCCATCAGATCCATCAAGCTCATATCCAACAAGCTGGCTGATGCAGTCGTTGACGGACAGCAGGTCCGAGCAGCTCTGTTGGTAGAGGAAGGGGAGGAAACCCAGGGGCCGGCAGAGGAATGGGGCGAGTACGCGAAAGACGAGCCAGTGCCGGTTGCCGTCGAGGAGTTTGCAGGGGAATGGCAGGCTTCAGACGTTGAGCCGAAGGAAGACAACCTAGAGGGTGCCGAGGATCAGGAAGTGACCGATGGAGACGAGGGCGCCCATCTGAGCGCAGAGTTATGAGAACGCGGAGCAGACTGATGAGGGAGAATAGATGGCTATCACGGTTGACATGGTGAAAGAACTGCGAGAGCGCACCGGCGCTGGGGTTCTTGATTGCAGAAACGCCCTCCAGGAGGTGGGGGGGGACTTCGACAAGGCGGCGACGTTGTTGCGGAAGAAGGGTCTGGCTATCGCGGCGAAGAAAGCCGACCGTGAAGCCAAGGAGGGGTTGGTGGAGGCCTATATCCACGGCGGGGGCAGACTTGGAGTGTTGCTGGAGTTGAACTGCGAGACCGATTTCGTGGCGCGAACAGCTGACTTCCAGGAGTTGGCCCACGATCTGGCCATGCAGATAGCGGCTACGAACCCGCAGTATCTCACACCACAGGATATGCCCACAGACGTCGTGGAGGGGCTGCGACAGCGGGAGCGCGAGCAGGTGGAGGGCGACAAGCCCTACGAGGTCGTGGAGAGGATCCTTGAGGGAAAGCTGAAGAAGTACTACCAGGAAGTATGTCTCCTGGAACAACCCTTCATCAAGGACGAGGGTGTCGTCATTGGCGAGTTGATTACAGCCAAGATCGCCAAGTTGGGAGAGAACATCAAGGTCCGGCGCTTCGCACGATTCGAGCTGGAAGGTGCATAGGAATCTGGCGAGTCAGTCGGCGTTGGGATGTTTAGGTGTGGGGCCAACCTGACGCAATAGCCGCCCAGCACTGGGGCCGCAGTGGATTGCAGTGAACGAGGGCGCGTTGAAGTATAAGAGAATACTCCTCAAACTCGGAGGCGAAGCGCTTGCTGGGGTGGATGGCTATGGCATTGATGCCAACAGACTGCGAGAAGTCGCATCCATCATCAAGGAGGTCAAGGACTCCGGCGTCGAGATGGCCATCGTCATCGGTGCAGGGAACATATGGCGTGGTCAGAACGGCATAGCCAAGGGAATGGACAGGTCCACGGCTGATCACATGGGCATGCTTGCCACCGTGATCAACTCTCTCGCGCTGCAAGATGCTTTGGAGAACGTTGGGGTGACCACGCGCGTCCAGACAGCTATCGAGATGCGCGCGGTGGCCGAGCCGTACAT
>JBAVWD010000346.1:0-11824 GCA_049697655.1 Anaerolineae bacterium
GTTGCAGACTACTCAGGTGCCCTCGTGTATTTCGCTTGCCTGGGACTCGGCTTCATGTTGGTTGAGATCATATTGATCCAGAGGTTCATTCTGGTTCTCGGTCACCCCGTGTATGCCATATCCGTCATCTTGTTCTCGCTTCTCTTCTTCGGAGGTCTGGGGAGCTACTGGAGTGGACGGTTTGGAGCGCAAAGGAAGGGACTCTGGCTCAAGATTGTCCTCCTCGCTCTGGTGCTGCTACTAGGAGCCTACAATCTTGGTTACCCTGCTCTCCTGCGGGCTTTCACTGGGCTGAGTATCGAGCACAGGATAGGCTTGACCGTTGTGTTGCTCTGCCCCCTGGGCGTTCTGATGGGTATGCCTTTCCCGTTGGGTGTAAGCGCCGTTCACCGCAAAGAGCCCAGGGTGGTGCCCTGGGCGTGGGGTGTAAACGCCACACTGTCGGTCCTGGGCTCCGTTCTGGCAGCGATGCTATCGATTCGTTTCGGGTTTACTGCGGCCTTAGTCGTGGGTCAACTGGCGTATCTCACAGCGCTCGGGATGGCAGTGATCCGCCCCCTGGACTGAGATGCCGTGACATCCACGGGCGCCGACAGCGAGGGGGGGCGGGGTCTGGCAGCATCGCTGTCCCCCGCCCAGTGCTCTCAGCGCCTCCCCGAATCAGAGTCTGTTGAACTCGGCCACGACGTCACCGGTGGAGACCCCAAGTTCACGAGCCACCTCGTCGCATTTGGCTTTGAGAATGAAGAACAGGGGGGCGGAGGTCTCATTGAGCGTCTCGAAGTTGGCCTGCCCCTTGCTCACCACCAGATCTGCCGCATCGAAGTGGCGAAGGAACTCCACAGAACAGGACTCCAGTTCCGTGCCTATCATGGGAGAGCCATTGCTGATCAAGTGGGCGACCTCGTCCAGTCCGGCTGCGATGGCGTCTTCCATGGTGGCATCGTTGAGGATGGCTTCGCCCTTCGCCGCCACGGTGGTTTGTACACCTGATGCCGCCAGTTCTTCGATGAGCACCCGGTCGAAGACTGTCTCTCCGGCGTTGTCGAGGAGGTAAAGAACGCGGTCCACACGCGCGAGTTGCGCCTCAAAGAGGCCACACTCGTCCACGGTGAAGCCCTGTATCAGGATCTCATTCAAGACCCCCATGAGGTCCACATCGTCCCGATCCAGGATGCCGAGGTCAATGATGTTGCCCGCCGCGGCGACTCTGACGGCGGCGCTCAACCGCTGAGGCGAGGCCTGGACGATAGCCTTCAGCTGAGGATACATCTTCAAAGCCAGCTCGGTGTAGTGCTCCTTCTTCGAGGCAAAAGGGTCGGGGCAGCCCACCAGGTCCTGAACACGCCACAATACGTACGTGGAGTTGCGCGCAGGCGTGCTGTCCAGTGGGAGGTCGGGGAGGAGCTTGGCCACCTCGTTGAGCACCATTTTCTGCTTTTCTGAGTCGCTGACCACCTCTCTCGTGGCCGAAAGAGCCTGTCTGAGGTAGCAGGGGATACACGCCGGAGTGGCTTTCATTCGCCGCCTGCCGCCAGATACCGGTAAGCCGTCCCGGCGAGGATCGCAGCTCCGATGGGCAACGCTTCCTCGTCGATGTCAAACTCCGGACTGTGCAGGGGAAGCGCTTTCTCACTGCCAACCCGCTTGACACCGAGGGAGAACATCGCGCCGGGTGCCTGTTCCGCCAGTATGGCGAAGTCCTCTGCGCCCATCTCGGCCGTCTCAGGACGCACATTGTCCTGTCCGAGCAATTCGGTGGCTACCTGCCGAATCAGGCTTGCGATTGCTGCATCGTTGCTTAGCACCGGGAACCCTCCCTGAATCTCAAGCCGGAAATCGCCCCCCAGAGCCCGCGTCAGCTCGAGACATCTCCGCAGTTCATCCCAGAGCTGACGCCGGACGTCCTCGCTCAGGCTGCGGATGGTGCCTTTGACTTCTACCTCAGGAGGGATCACGTTCGATGTGGTACCACCATGGATGGAGCCCACGGTCACCACGGCCGGTTCCGTGGGTGCTACGCGGCGTGACACGATGCCCTGGATCGCTGTGATGACTTGTGCGGTGATGAACACCGGATCGACGCCGAGATGAGGGAAGGCGCCGTGGCAGCCGGAGCCCACGATAGTGGCCTTGAAAGAGTCCGCAGCTGCGCAGATGGGACCATCCCCCACCTTCACCTGCCCTGTATCCACCCTGGGATCCACATGCAGCGCTATGACTGCCCCTACACCTCTCATCGCCCCCTCGTCCACCATGCGCATGGCTCCGCTCTTCCCGTCGGCGTCGGTCCCTTCCTCGCATGGTTGGAACAGGAAACGCACGCGGCCAGATACGTTCATCCTGGACAGGAGCATGGCCGCCCCCAGGAGCATGGCAGTATGGGCATCGTGGCCGCAAGCGTGCATAACACCTGGAACTCGCGAAGCATACGGCAGGGGGTTCGCCTCTGAGATAGGCAACGCATCCATGTCCGCCCTGAGGGCCACTATTGGTCCAGCCTCGCCCAGATGGCCGACGACGCCAGTCTTGGCGACCGCGGTCTCGACTTCGAGCCCCACGGCGGCGAGGGTCTCAGCCACTAGCCGAGACGTGTCCACTTCTCGAAAACCCAGTTCTGGGTGCTGGTGGATCCGGCGCCGCAGTGCCACCAGGGTGTCCTCGAGCGCGCGGGCTTCTTGTAGTAGTGCTCCGCTTTCCATTCGCTGCCTTACCCTCTTCATGTTGAATTGAGCCGATACCCGGACAGCTCTAACCACCGTTCAGTAACTGGTGGCACACCGGCTATTATAAGGCGTGGCGTCGGAGCGGAGCAAGCGGGCCAGATCATGACCGCACCGTCTACTGCATCCGAGCAGTAGACTGGCCCTTCGATAGATGGGAGTATTCTGCTCTGCGTCCAGGTCGTCGACCGATCAGTCCCTCGGTTCGAATTGGCCTTCGCCACGAAGCGGCCGAAGCGTTGCGGGAACACCTGCCCGAAGACCTTGACGGCGGCTCTTTTGTCTTCGCCGCTGGCGTTGCACTATAATATCACGCTGCGCGAGCCGGAGAGTGGAGACGCAGCGCTGGGGGAGCGATCGTGAGACTCTCGGTGTTGATCCCTGCCTACAATGAAGAACAAACACTCGCAGAGGTCATCAGGCGGGTCTCGGAGGTTGACCTGGCAAAGGAGATCATCGTTGTGGATGACTGCTCCACCGATGGGACGCGGGAGATACTGCTGTCCATGCAACAACAGGGGCTGGTGGCCCTCAGTCACGACACGAACCGTGGCAAGGGCGCAGCGATCAGGACAGCCATGGCCGCAGCTACCGGGGACGCCATCATCATTCAAGATGCAGACCTGGAATACGACCCTCGGGATTTCCATACGCTCGTTGAGCCATTCAGAGAAGGGAAGGCGAGAGTGGTGTTCGGAGTGCGATCTCTGGACCGGCAGAAGTGGCATATGCGACTGGGGAACCGCTTGCTCACCAGACTCACCAATCTCCTCTATGGTTCGGAGCTCCGAGATATGGAGACCTGCTACAAGCTGATGGCCAGAGAGATAGCTGATAATCTGGACCTTCGGTCGGACGGGTTCGCTATAGAAGCCGAGATGACTGCCAAGATTCTCAAGCAAGGGCACCACATCTACCAGGTACCCATATGGTACTCTCCTCGTACCGAGAAGAAGCTGACCCCCCTCGATGGTCTGCCCACCCTATGGACGCTGCTTAGGCTACGTTTTATAGATTGATGTCGCTGCGCCTCCCTCAGATTGCCGGAGGTGGAGTCACCCTGCAGAATCGCCGCGCCTCAGGTCGTGCCCGCAAGGCGCCGCCTTGGAGTGAGTTGAGAGCAATTCCGGCAAGGTGCCCATGAAACCACTCATCGTGCTGAACCTCGGACAACAACCGTACCAGAGCGTACTTCGACTGCAACATCAACTGGTGGCTGCGAGAATGCAGGGCACAATCGATGACATTCTGCTTCTGCTTCAGCATCCTCCCGTCATAACCCTGGGCAGGCGCGGAAACGAGGCGAACATCTTGGTCTCCAAGGAGCGACTGGCGGAGTTGCGGATTCAGGTGCACCGAGTGGAGCGAGGGGGAGATGTGACCTACCACGGCCTCGGCCAACTGGTGGGGTACCCCATATTGGATCTCAGGCAGCACCGGACCGACGTAGGATGGTACATGCACTCTCTTGAGGAAGTGCTCATCCGCACACTCGCCGACTTCGGCATAGCGGCAAGTCGCCTGCCAGGCAGCATCGGCGTATGGCTTGACGAGCGGACTAAGATCGGCGCCCTGGGAGTGCGTATTGAGAGCTGGATCACCTACCACGGCTTTGCCCTCAACGTGGCCCAAGACATCACCCACTCTCAACTCATCGTTCCCTGTGGACTGGCGAACACTGGAATCACATCCATGGAGAAGGCCCTGGGAGAGCCCGTGGACATGGCAACCGTGCGCGAACGAGCAATAGAGAACTTCTGCGCAGTGTTTGCCCTGAGAGCCAGCGAGACCAGCTTGGACGACGTTCTTTCTCGTATTCAGGCGCAGGGATGAGTAGGCCCAGCGGAGGAAAGAGTCTCCGGTCCGGTGTGATGTTGCCCAAGAGCGACGAGGCTTGTCAACGAAGACCGTTTCTGATATAATATCGCTAATGAACGGCGAGTCGTCGGGGCGTAGCGCAGCCAGGTAGCGCACTTGTATGGGGTACAAGTGGTCGGAGGTTCAAATCCTCTCGCCCCGACCACAGGATATCCGGCCTAGCGGGGAGTGAACCCCTCCGCTCTGCAACGGGCGCAGTGTTTTCGTAGAAATGGCCGTCAGCCCGCTATGCTGTCGGCCATTCTTGGTGTACGGGCAGGCGAACGCCCGTCGGAGTCAAAGCATGGACGATGCAGTGTTCCAGTGTCCTGGGGTCTCAGACGACGACCTGCAGATACTTCGGCGCATAGAAGCGAATCTGCCGATTCTGGCTGATATTAGCCGGGCTGACATGCTCCTGTACTGCCCGCTGGCCGAGGGAGCGGCCGTCGTCGTGGCCCAGATTGTGCCCCATTCGGTTCCGCCGATCTACGACGAGCCTGTGCTTGGTCAGGTGATCGTTGCTCCTGAAAAACCTGCCGTTCTCGACGCCCTCGACACGGGCAACTCGACCCGAGGAACGCACGGGGTGCGGGCCGAGGGTGCGCCCGTAATGCAAGAGGCGCAACCCGTCTACGGTGTAGATGGCAAATTGATTGCAGCCCTCTCCGTCGAGAAGACCATGATAGAGCACGAGCGCCTCCGCCACCAGCCCATAAGGTTCCGCAAGGCCATTGAGAGACTACAGGGCATGGTGCTACAGAATGAGCTGGATGGACTCGATGCCCTCTCCCCTTTTGGGGAGCAGGACGGTATCCTCCTCCTTGACCGCCGACGCCGTGTCCGGTACGCTAGCGACATCGCCACAAACCTGTACCGCAGACTCCGCTACATGGACACTCTGGAGAAGAAGGAGTTGTCCACCATCCTAGCCGGTGACGATGGATTTGTGGAGCGTGCGCTGAAAGAGCAACGCTGTCTTGAGCAGGAGGCTCGAGAAGGAGACAGGGTGTGGCTCAGGAAAGCCATTCCCATCTTCGCGCAGAGCGACGTCGTTCCACTCTCCCGACGGTTGCTCAGGCTGCCAAGGCCCCAGCAGAGAGACGTTACCGGTGTGCTGCTCTTGATACACGACGCGACTGAAGCTCGTCGTGTGGAGAAAGAAGCCAGAATAAGGGCGGCGATGATACAGGAGATTCATCACCGCGTGAAGAACAACTTGCAGACCATAGCCTCGATGCTTCGGCTCCAGGCGCGTAGAACGGACTCGATGGAGGTGCGGCAGATGTTGCTCGACAGCGTCAGCCGCATCCTCAGCGTGGCGACAGTGCACGAGTTCCTCTCCGAGCACGAGTCACGTGTGATCAATATCAAAGACGTAAGCCGAAGGATTCTTGACCAGCTTCGCGAGGGAGTGGTGGACGAGGAAGAAGGGATACGGTTCGAGCTCCGCGGTCCAAACGTCTATTTGGCCACTCAGCAGGCCACGGCCTGCGCGTTGATCATCAACGAACTGCTACAGAACGCACTGGAGCACGGGTTCGCACCTTCGCAGGGGGGCGAGATCCTGGTCGAACTGCAGGATGGCGCCGACATGGTTACGCTGAGGATAGGCAACACCGGAAAAGGATTGCCCACGGACTTTGACCTGGAGCGCGATAGCCATCTGGGATTGACTATTGTGCAGACCCTGGTAAAAGATGATTTGAAGGGGAGGTTCGAGTTGACGGATGGCGATGGAGCCCAGGCCATTGTGACCTTCCCCAAGATACCATTAGGGGGTGATAGGAAATGGAACAGCCTAGAGTGATCGTGGCGGATGACGAGTCAATCGTGCGCATGGACCTTAGAGAGATGTTGGAGAGCCTCGGTTACCTGGTGGTGGGCGAAGCCGGGGATGGCGAGAGTGCAGTTCATCTCTCGCGCGAACTGAAGCCCAGCATCGTGATCATGGACATCAAGATGCCAGGCATGGACGGCATCGAAGCTGGCCGGATTCTCACGGAGGAGAGGATTGCACCTGTACTCCTCCTTACCGCATATAGCCAGCAGGACCTCGTGGACCGGGCTAAGGATGCAGGCGTCATGGCCTACATAGTCAAGCCCTTCCACGAGGCAGATTTGGCGCCCGCCATCGAAGTGGCTCTGCGGCGATGGAGCGAGTTCCGCGCCCTCGAGAGAGAGGTAGAAGACCTCAAAGAGGCACTCGAGACCAGAAAGCTGGTCGATCGGGCTAAGGGCATTCTCATGGATACCCAGGGTCTGAGCGAGGCCGACGCCTTCCGTCGCATTCAGAAGACCAGCATGGACCAGCGGAAGCCTATGAAGGACGTCGCTGAAGCCATCGTTCTCGCCCATGAAGCCGGCAAAGCTGGATAGCCAAGAAGTCGCTGCCCTGATCGACGATATCCCACACTGGATCCGCCACCAAGTGAAGATGGCGGGGGCAAACGGAGTCGTCCTCGGGATGAGCGGCGGTTTGGACTCGTCAGTTACCGCTGTCCTGTGCAAGCAGGCGCTTGGGGACGCCGTGCGCGGCCTGATGTTACCTTGTCACAGCGACCCGCTGGATCAAGCGCACGCGCTGCTGGTGGCTCAGACATTTGACATAATCACCGAGACCGTTGATCTGAGTCCCGCGTTTGATGCCCTGGTCAGCATACTGCCGCCGGGCGGTAGAGTATCCGTGGCGAACCTGAAGCCTCGCTTGCGGATGATCGCCTTGTACTACTACGCCAACGAGCTTGGCCTACTCGTAGTAGGGGCGGGCAACAGGAGCGAAATCCTCACTGGGTATTTCACCAAATACGGTGACGGCGCTGTGGACCTACTGCCTCTGGGAGGGCTACTCAAGACAGAGGTCCGGCTGGTAGCCACGGCTCTGGGCATCCCGGCTGAGATCATGGAGAAACCACCCAGTGCGGGCCTCTGGCAAGGCCAAACCGATGAGGGCGAAATGGGTGTCTCCTACGAGGATCTGGACAGAGCACTCGCCACGCTCCAGGGTGCACAGACAGACAGCCCCGGCGATGAAGCGATCGAACGAGTCCGGCGAATGGTATCCAAGAGCTACCATAAGCGAACCCCGATCCCCACATACGAGCGTTGATTTGTGGGCCGCCCAGAGCCACCATGGCGGGGGCTGGATCCCAACATTATGCCTGCGTAGCCCGTTCCTCACTTCGGGGCACTGCTCTCGCTCAGTGCCCTTCCTTCTGTTCGATTCTCTGTTTGCCGCATGTCGGACTGCCGGCTACAATCCCGGAGGTTGAGGAGTAGACAATTGCTTAACCTAGCCTACCTCTTCGATCCCCGGCCCGGACCGCTTCCTCCCCACGATCTACAACTTCACCTGGCGCTGATGGTGCTCTTCGCAGCAGGTCTGGCGGCGAGTGTCTTCCTGTCTTTGTCCGCGCCGAAGCGCCCTGCCGTGCGATGGCTCCTCCTGAGTCAGATCCCTTTGTCATCCGGCATACTCGTTCTGATGGGAGCGCGCCTGCTGACCGTTCCCTACCTCTCCACCAGAGCTTTGTTCTATGAAGCGGCCTCCCTCAGCCTAGCGGCATGGGCAGCATACCTCCTCTACCAGGGTCGCAGAAGCGGCTTTCTCAGGCACCAACTCGCTCTGCTGACCTTCTCGTGGCAGGGGCAGGAACCATCAACCAAGCCTGCGGTGGCTGTGGTCCTCCTTGCGGTTCATGTGCTGGGCCTGATGCTCCTCGCCCTGCACACGGGGCGTTCCTACCTCTGGATGGTCGGCCTTCTCGTACTGCTTGTGAGCCCTCAGCTCGTGTTGTCGTTTTGGGAAAAGAGGGCGATTATCCACTTCGAGGCCCTCACCCCGCTGTGGTTCGCGTACTTCGCTGCACTGGCTCGCCGCGCCTGCGCGAAGGTGCTCAGCCAACCGTTGCCGCTCTACGACGGGTTTGCGTATCCTGAGCCGTTTTCTTCGCTTCTCAACGTGGAGGCGGTTCTCCTTGCTGCCATTGTGTACGTTGTCCTGTGCCAATGCTATCTGTTGGCGTTGAGAAGTCGTGGCAGGGACAGCTTCACACGCTATGTTGGCGCCACATTGGCGGTCATGGTCATCCTCTGGGCCAGCGTGGCCTACTTCAGGCACCACACTCACGGTGTCACGGCCAACGATCCGTACGCCTACACGCAGATGGCGGTAGACATCGCCCAGCACGGCGATCCAACTCACCTGTTCCCCCTCTTCCCCCGGGTCAGCCACCTCGGGATATCCTGGTGGCCGCTGGTGCACTACGGGTATCAGGTTCGGGTACCGCCACTACAAGGAGACGGCCGCACAGCAACTGACTGGCCTCCGGGATGGCCAGCCATCCTGGCCATCGGTTATCTTATCCTCGGGGAGCAGGGGCTGTATCTTGTCAATCCTCTGATGGGTCTACTCTGTCTGGCTGCGCTCCTCGCACTGGTGGCGGAACTTCTCTACGACAGGACCTGGGAGGAACGATTGCTGGGGGGCGCCTTCGCCGCGTTCTGTCTCGCCACCTCGTACGAGCACATAGACCGGCTCGTGGTGCCCATGGCCGACGCCTCTACTCAGTTATTCACCATGTTGACCATTCTCCTGCTCCTCAGAGGCATGAGAGGGCAACACCGGCTCCATGCTGCGCTGGCGGGCATGTGCTTCGGGTGCGCCTATCTGATTCGGCATACTCAACTGGTGCTCTGGTTGTGTGCGGTGGTGGTCTTGGTATGGCTCCGATGGAACAGATTGAGTGCCAGGAAGCTGCTGGAATTCGCAGGCCTGTTTGGCCTTACGTCGTTGCTTGTAGCCATCCCCGACCTCCTCTATCATCAGTTTGTTTTCGGGCACTTCCTCAGACCGGAGTCCACCGAATTGGATCTATTCAGCTTGTCTCACGTGTCTGCCACAGCGCGTCTCATGTGGCAGCGCGCTCTGTCGGGTAACGAGTTCGGCTACTTGAGTCCCCTCGTGGCCTATGGAGCGTACCGTATGTACGCTACCAAGAGGGGCCAGTTCTTTGTACTGCTTACTGCTGTACTAGGCGTGCTCGCAGTCCACCTACCCTACCAGGCTCTCAGACTCAGGGACCTTCTCTCGCTTTTCCCCGTGTTGCTTGCCTGGGTTGGATACGGGGTGGGTGATCTGTGGAGAAGGATACCCGTGGGCCGGGGATACCTTTCGCATCGTCGTCACGCACTGGGGGTGTCGATCCTGCTGGCCCTCCTGCTGCTGCCGCTGTTGCGCACCCGGCACATACTGTCGAGACCTTGGTCTACCTACAGGGCAAGCTTCGGCTACGTCAGCGAGGAGGAGCGGCGGGGATTCGACGCACTGGCCGCGGAGACGGTGGAGCCCTGCGTCGTAGGCTCCTCCCTAAATGGCGGACCGGTGGACTTGTATGCCGGTCGGCAGGCGTTTCGGCCCGCGTTCTGGACCACCCAGGAACTCGACATCTTCTTGGAAGAGATGTTCCGCCAGGGCACGAACGTTTATCTGCTGGACGACGGCGAGGCACTGCGAGGCACTCTGGAGCATGCCACAGCACACTATCGTGTGACCGCGAGGGCGCAGCTTACAGTACCTCTTTTCGGAGACCCTGAGCGCATCTCCTCGATGCTCTACCAGATAGAACCACTGCCGGGGGCATCGCCATGATCAGAGGACTCTACCTCCTCATTCTGCTCCCTGCCTTCTCACTCTCCCTTTTCCTGGTGGAGCTGTTGCGGAGACACGCGTACCAAACTGTCGCCAGCCCACTCCACTTCTCTGTCGTACTTCTACTGGGTGTCGCCTCGATAGTGATTCTGTGGGCGGTGTACTCGTTCTACTTGAGCGGCTTCGCCCCCATGGACCTACGGCATGCGCTACGTGTCGACTGCCTCTGCCACATGCCATTGGTGCTGTCTCTGGCTTACTTTGCTCTGCCTGAGGGTCGTTTCGTCAACCTGGGGACGTTCCTTTTCTTCTCCAGTCTCACTGGCTTCCTGCTCTGCAGGCTTTCGGTTCTGCTGTACCATCGCCGCTCACCATTGGCCAGGATCTTCTCTCGGCGCTATGTGGCTTTGGCTGCGGTTCTAGCCATGGCTGCGATTCTGAGAGTGAGCCTCATCGCAGCCAACCGTTTCCACGGTGACGAGGCCCTCTACTGTCACTGGGCGTTGCTGATCGCATCAGGAAAGGATGTGTTCCTCCGATATGGGGTCATCGTCGACAAGCCACCCGTCTTCCTCTACACTCTGGCCCTGTTTTTCAAGGTTTTCGGACACACCGAAACCGCCGCACGGCTGCCCAACATACTGGCGAGCCTGGCCGGCATAGTAATCGTGTATCACATCGGGCTTCAGTTGGCAGATGTCCGGGTAGCGTTGATGAGTGCGCTCTTCCTCACTCTCTCTCCCTTCGACATCCAGTTCGCCCCTACTGCCTTCACCGATCCGCTGATGGTTTGCCTGATTCTGACTTCCTGCTTTCTCGCTCTCAAACGATGGCACCTCCTGGCGGGCCTTGCGGCAGGCCTGGCCGTAATGACTAAGCCGACCGGGGTTATTTTCCTCCCACTGCCTCTGTTTTTTGCGGCGCTGGCCTGGAGCAAACAGTGGCTCAGCAAGCGCTTCGGTTTCGCTCTTCTGGCCATGGGACTAGGGATCTTGGCCGTCCTTCTGGCCGTCTTCTGCTGGGACGTGGTGATTAGGGTCAATTCTGTAAACTTCTTCACCGCCAGTGCAGCCAGATACGGCGGCCTGAGAATCGTGCCTTGGGAGAGGGTCGTCCCGCGCTTCGAGGGCTGGCTGCGACAGCTGCAATACCTCACAGGTTCCAATGCCCTGAACACCTTACTGGTCGTGGGAGTCCCGGTTCTTCTGGCTTATAGCCTACATAAGCGTCGCGTGCGGCCAGGCTGGGCGTTGGACTGGGCCTTGACTGCATTCTTCGTGTACTTCGTCGCCTTCCACACTGTCTTCAGCTTCAGCATATGGGATCGGTACATGTTGGGCCTGGCCCCCGTAGCGGCGGTGTTGCTCGCTCGCATCGTGTTGTTGCCTCATGACGCTTTGCTTGAGACACAACAAAAGGCGATGTGCTCCAGGGTGGCGTGTCTGGCCGTCCTTGCAGTCTTCCTGGCGGCGGTTCTCGTGCCGCCCACCCAGGTCGCTTTGAGATACGGGTTCCCTGTGGGCGGCGATCACGGGGCATTTCAGGGCATCGACAGTGTGGCGAGCTACTTCAAGGCCAATGCGGCCCCCGGTTC
>JBAVWD010000347.1:0-3709 GCA_049697655.1 Anaerolineae bacterium
GATCTGGAGGTGAGCCCTTCTCCCTCCACTATCTTGAAATGCTCGATGGCGAACCCCTCGGGCTCATTCCCGAAGATTAGCAGATAGGGAATCTGGTCGGTGGTCGCCTCTCCGTAGATCATGCCTGCAACGGCCTTGACCCCTGCCACTTTGAGGAGTTCTTCGCCAAGGCCCTGATCGATGACACTGGTCGAGGGGTCCAGCGCCTCGGCCTGCGCTACCGTCAAGTCGACTCCGGCCCCAGACCACAGCGCAGCGTACCCCCCTATCAGTCCGTTAGCCACTGCCACCAGCGAGACGATAGCCGCTACGCCCAGGCTCACACCTACCAGCGTCAGAAGCGTGCGTGTCCTTCTCCGCAACAAGTTTCTTAGAATCATCTATCTAGGTCCGTAGATGCAAATAGGAGCTATTAGCAATTCATCATACCCCGTTCCTGCAATGTTGTCAAGATGCTTCGGCGGTGCGTTCTGCGCTCCCCGATCATTGCTGCCCCACATCGGGCAACCGCACGAACGGTCCTTACGGTGTCCATAATACCACGCTTGACACCCGGCTGTCTCAACCATGCTCTCAGGTCCCTCAAACAACCTTCCAACGCTGGGCGTTGGACCAAAGGCACAAAAAACGGAGAGGCCGCCCGCCTCCCCTCTGCTCACCCCGCGAACCACCGCGCTACTCTGAAATCTTCAGTCGGTAACCCTCTCCAGGCACCGTGACCACGTAGCAGGGTTCCCTCCAGTCAGGCTCCACTTTCTGGCGCACGCGCTTCACCAGTTCATAGATCGCACCCGGTGTGACCCCTTCGCCTACACCCCAAACCTGCTCGGCGATCTGGTCATAGCTGCATATCGCCCCCCCACTCTGATATAGGAGCCGGACCAGTCTCCGCTGAGGTTCGCTCAGGCTGAGCGTGATCTCATGATCATCCGACCATATCTGCCCCGTTTCCAGGTTGCAGCGCACTCCACTGCTCTCCACTCCACGTGGGCGTCTCAACTCCGTTCGCAAGAACGCTTCGAAGACCGGACTGAACACGGTCGGAACGCCATCCTCGGCCGTCGCCAGAAGGCCCTTGGTCTCGAGAGCGCGCCGTTGACCATCATCGAGGGCCTCCTCGCCGCCACCCACGAACACCAGCAAACCATCACGTTCCTCTTCATCCAATTCATCCCACAATCGACGGCATTCCTTCTGGATGGGCTCTTGCGCGCTGAGTTCGACCACAGCGGCATCAGCCGACGTCAACGACTCGGGAGCACCTTGGCTTACCATGGAGTAGAGGCACTCCAAAAGGCCAGGATGGCCCCCTGAGAGCCTGACCGCCAGCGCCTCCTGCGCATCGCTGGTAACCGATGCCTGCTTCTCCGCCAAGTGGGCGACGAGACGTTTGGCATCGACCTTGGACAATGGTCGTAGCACCAGGGTATGGAGGTGAAAAAGCTCCCGGAACTCGTAGGTGTCGGCATCTGATCGAAGTCGCTCCAGGCGTCGGGACGTCCCCGTGATGTAGCCCAGTTTGTCGCCCAGAGCATCTCGAAGCGCCCTGAGTTGCCGGAAGGGCCAGGGCGGTAGCGCAGATAAAACATCGTCGAATTCATCCAGGATCACCACCAGCCTGACTTCTCTCCACCGATCAAGCTCTCGCATGCTCGTGGCGAAGAGAGAACGGACCGATATGTCCGTAGTAGTCCGCAACACCTCATGATGTATGGCTCTCACGGTACCCACAGTCGCGGCCGGAGCGCCGCAGCCTTCCAGCTCGTCCACAGTGCGGCGAAGCAACAGCTCGTAGAAGGCATGTTCGTTGTCGCCAGCCTCCAGACAGTCGACGAAGACCGTTACAGGCGCATTCCTTTGCGCCGCCGCACAGGCCAGGCGCACCTCATCCTTCGATAAGGACTTGAGAAGGAGGGACTTGCCCATGTTGCTGGGGGCAACCACCGAGCAACACTGTCCCTGGCGAACACAGGCCAAAACGTATCGCAAGTCCGTTTCCCGTATAGGTGCCTCCGGGAAGGCGGCTTCGCTCAGATCCACACTCGACTCGGACACATCCCTGGCCTCGATGCTGGGGCGAAATGCTGCTGACAACCAACTCCCCTTCGCCCATCTGCGACAGACCATCGCCTGCCAGCCATCGCTGACCTCGCCCCAGAGATCGCGACTCGGGCCACGTTCGGCGCACGCAGACCGTAGCACAGATATTGACGATTGTCAAGGGTGATGTGTAGGGGAGCAAAGATGGCGGTCCCGTGGTGTCCGTCGGCTGCGGATCCTCAGGGCAGGTCTTCGGGCACCGCCCTTGGGGTCCTCTGCCGGGGGCGCGTGGTGCCATGCGGCAGCACGGAACTCTCAGACCTGACTCAGGTTTGGACGAGGCCTCAGAGGGTGGCCAGGCAGCGAGCAGTGCTACAGGGGAGATTCAGAATGGGGAACGGCCAAGCGGGAGTGGGAATCGGCGCAGTAACAAAAGGATCCCCAGGCAACGACCTACTCTCCCACACCGCTACCAGTGCAGTACCATCGGCGCTGGAGGGCTTAACTACCAGGTTCGGGATGGAGCTGGGTGTTTCCCCTCCGCTAGCGTCACCTGAGGAACCAACCTCAGATACCAAGTAAGGTTTGAAGGTACTCGTCCGAGAAGAACTAGCACCCTAAGAACTGAACAGAATACTCAAGCACAACCCGCCAGATCGTAGTGCAGATTAAGCCCTCGACCATTAGTACGGCTTAGCTGAAGGCATTGCTGCCCTTGCACTTGCCGCCTATCAAACAGGTAGTCTACCTGCGGTCTTACCCGGTTAACCCGGTGGGTGACCTGATCTTGAGGGAGGCTTCCCACTTAGATGCTTTCAGCGGTTATCCTTTCCAGACGATAGCTACCCAGCAATGCACCTGGCGGTACAACTGGCACACCAGCGGTCTGTCCACTCCGGTCCTCTCGTACTAGGAGCAGCTCCTCGCAAGTCACCTGCGCCCACAGCGGATAGAGACCGACCTGTCTCACGACGGTCTGAACCCAGCTCGCGTGCCGCTTTAATGGGCGAACAGCCCAACCCTTGGGACCTGATACAGCCCCAGGATGCGACGAGCCGACATCGAGGTGCCGAGCCTTGCCGTCGATGTGAACTCTTGGGCAAGACTAGCCTGTTATCCCCGGGGTAGCTTTTGTCCGTTAAGCCACGGCCCTTCCACTCGGAACCGTAGGATCACTAAGCCCGACTTTCGTCCCTGCTCGACTTGTAGGTCTCGCAGTCAAGCCCCCTTATGCCTTTGCACTCTCCAGCTGGTTTCCATTCAGCTTGAGGGGACCTTTGGGCGCCTCCGTTACCTTTTGGGAGGCGGCCGCCCCAGTCAAACTGCCTACCTGGAACTGTCCCTGCGCCGGATCACGGCCGCAGGTTAGAGTCAAAACTTGACCAGGGTGGTATTTCAAGGTCGACTCCACCGAGGCTGACGCCTCAGCTTCCCAGTCTCCCACCTATCCTGCACAAGCCAAGCCCTAACCCAGTGCCAAGCTACAGTAAAGCTCCACGGGGTCTTTTTGTCCTGCTGCGGGTAAGGCGTATCTTCACGCCTACTTCAATTTCGCCGGGTCCCTCGTTGAGACAGCGCCCCAGTCGTTACGCCATTCGTGCGGGTCGGAACTTACCCGACAAGGAACTTCGCTACCTTAGGACCGTTATAGTTACGGCCGCCGTTCACC
>JBAVWD010000348.1:0-9043 GCA_049697655.1 Anaerolineae bacterium
CAAGCGAGGCATCCATCCCTCTATCTGGACTATGAACAACATCGAGAACATGCGCCGTCAGCTAAAGTCAATTGGCGCTATTTATGACTGGAGCCGGGAGGTCATCACCTGCCTCCCTGAATACTACAAGTGGACGCAGTGGTTCTTCCTTAAGCTCTATCAGGGTGGGCTGGCGTACCGTGCCAAGTCTCCGGTCAACTGGTGCCCCCAGTGCCAGACGGTACTGGCCAATGAGCAGGTGGTGGGTGAAGGCGTTTGCGAGCGCTGCGGCACAGCAGTCACCAGAAAAGACCTGGAGCAGTGGTTCTTCCGCATCACTAAATACGCCGAGGAGCTTCTCAACCACAGCCACATAGATTGGCCAGAGCGCATTAAGATAATGCAGAAGAACTGGATCGGCAAGAGCCTGGGCACTGAGATCAGCTTTGGCCTGGAGCACCACGGGGTTGAGGAGAGGGAGATTAGGGTGTTCACCACCCGCGCCGACACCGTTTTCGGAGTCACTTTCATGGTGCTGGCCCCGGAGCATCCTCTGGTAAAGGAACTCACTACGCCGGAGCACAGAGCGGAAGTGGAGGCCTACGTGGAGAAGGCTCGGCAGGCCTCGGAGATCGACCGCCTGTCTACCGAAACGGAGAAGGAGGGCGTGTTCATTGGCAGCTATGCCATCAACCCCATGAACGGGGAACGGATGCCCATCTACATCGCCGACTACGTGTTGATGACCTATGGCACGGGGGCGATCATGGGCGTGCCGGCGCATGACTACCGGGATTTCGCGTTTGCCAAGCGGCAGGGATTGGCTATCCCTGTGGTCATCGCTCCCCCGGGCTGGGACGGGGAGGAGCTGGAGGAGGCCTACGTTGAGGAAGGGACCATGGTCAACTCTGGGCCCTTCGACGGCCTGCCGTCGCCCGAGGGTATCGAACGTATAACTGACTACATGGAGGAGCACGGCATAGGGGAGCGAAAGGTCTACTATCGCTTGCGAGACTGGCTCATCTCGCGGCAGCGATACTGGGGGGCACCTATCCCCATCGTGTACTGCCAGAAGTGCGGGACCGTGCCCGTTAGGGAGGAGGACCTGCCAGTCCTCTTGCCCATGGGGGTGGATTTCCACCCCACGGGGACAGGCGAGTCGCCACTGGCGACAGTCCCAGAGTTCGTGCAGGCTGTCTGCCCACGGTGTGGCGGTGCAGCTCGCCGTGAGACGGACACCATGGACACCTTCGTCTGCTCGTCGTGGTACTACTTCCGATACACCGACCCTCACAATGAGGAGGACTCCTGGACGAAGGAGAAGGCGGATGCCTGGCTGCCGGTGGACCAGTATACGGGGGGTGTGGAGCACGCCATCCTGCACCTGATGTACTCCCGCTTCTTCACCAAGGTCTTCCGGGATCTGGGGCTGACCGCCATCGATGAACCCTTCGCTCGTCTGTTCACGCAGGGCATGATCACCAAGTTGAACCCCAGGACCGAGAAGGTGGAGAAGATGTCCAAGTCCAAGGGCAATGTCGTGCCCATAGATCAGATGGTGGATACCTATGGTGCCGATACCGCCCGGACCTTCATCCTCTTCGTGGGGCCTCCGGAGCTGGACGCTGAGTGGAGCGATCAGGGCGTGGAAGGCTCTTCCCGCTTCTTGAAGCGGGTGTGGCGTCTGGCGGTGGAGGAGGCGCCGCCGGGCAAGCCCTCGGACCAGGCGGAACGGGAACTGCGCAGAAAGACACATCAGACCATCAAGAAGGTCACGGAGGACGTGGAGCGGTTCCACTTCAACACGGCGGTCAGCGCCTGTATGGAGCTCTGCAACGCCCTGGTGGCCCATAAGGAGGCCCACGGGCTCAGTTCGGCACTGCGTGAGGCAATGCGAACACTATTGCTGCTCTTGGCCCCTATCGCACCTCACATCACCGAGGAGTTGTGGACAAAGGCAGGAGACGGCGGTAGCATCCATCGCCAATCGTGGCCGGACTGGGACGAGGCGCTGGCTGCCGAGGAGGTGTTTGCCCTGGTCATCCAGATCAATGGCAAGGTGAGGGACAAGGTGGATGTGCCGGTGACCATCGGCGAGGAAGAGGCCCTTAGGCTGGCGTTGAGCCGGGAGCAGATCCGGCGTTGGTTGGAGGGCAAGGAAGTCAAGAAGACGATCTACGTGCCCGGCCGCCTGGTCAGCATCGTGGCCAAGTGACCGTTGCACACAGGCCCCGCTAGGGGCAGCGCCGCGTTTCGTTTGTGGAGCGCCGGGTCTTGTGCTATAATCAGATCATCGTGGGAAGGAGGCTCCTGCCATGATCAAGGTGACTGTGGATAGCGTGAAGGTGAGTATGCTCTCACAGCATCGCGTCGTGGTGCTGAAAGAGGAAGAACAGGATCGTTATCTGCCTATCTGGATAGGACCGTTCGAGGCGGATGCCATCACCATCGGCCTGCAGAAGGTCCAGATGACCCGGCCCCTGACCCACGATCTGCTGAGTGCGATTATCGACCAGATGGACGCCTCCGTGTCCCACATCCAGGTTAACGACCTCAGGAACGACACTTTCTACGCACAGATAGTGGTCCAACAGAATGGGCGAACCGTGGAGATAGACTCACGCCCCAGCGATGCCATTGCGCTGGCGGTGCGGGTGAATGTGCCCATCTACGTGGCAGAGGAGGTCATGGACAAGGCAGGAATCGTCCCCAGCAACGAGGAGGATCTGCTGGTCTGTGAGGACGAGGAGCACCTCTCGGCGTTTCGCGACTTCGTAGACACTCTGGACCTGGACGACCTCAAGGAGTAGGGCGACGGTGACAGCAGCCAGGTTGCCTCCACAGAACGTAGAGGCCGAGCAATCGGTCCTGGGCAGCCTGCTGATCGATCCTGATGCCCTTCTCAAAGTCACCCCTTTCCTGCGCCCCGATGACTTCTACCGCGAGACCCATGGCCTGATCTACCGGGCCATCGTTGACCTTCACGAGCAGCGCCAACCGGCCGATTTCGTGACGCTCTGCGAGGAACTCGAGCGTCGCGGGCAACTGGAGCATGTGGGAGGGCCCGGCTATGTCACTTCTCTCATCAACGTGGTCCCCACGTCGATCCACGCACAACACTACGGGCGCATCGTGGAGCGGACGGCCACTCTGCGCCGACTGATCAGCGCTGCGTCTGAGATCTCGAGCATGGCGTACGAGCGAGCCGACGATGAAGACCGGATCTTGGATCAGGCCGAGCAGCTCATCTTCGGTGTGGCTCAGCGCAGCATCGAGCGGGAGTTGGTACCCCTAAGGACAATACTGTCCGACTACTACGATCGCATCGAGTACCTGTACGACCATCGCGGGCAGACCATAGGGGTGCCCACGGGCTTCATCGACCTGGACCGGCTGCTGGGCGGGTTCCAGCAAGCAGACTTGATCATCGTTGCTGGTCGCCCGGGCACGGGCAAGACCAGCCTGGCCATGACCATAATGGACCATGCGGCCCGCAGGCACGGGCTGTCTATCGCCATCTTCAGTCTGGAGATGCCGGCGCAACAGGTGGTCCAGCGCCTCGTGGCCGGAGCCACAGGGATTGGGTCCCAGCGGCTGAGAACAGGAGAAATCAGCGAGGACGAGCTAGCCTCGATAGCCAGGGCCATGGGCGAACTCTCCGAGACCTCTGTCTACATAGATGATACTCCAGCCATCGCTCCCATGGAACTGCGAGCGAAGGCGCGCCGCCTTCAGGCCGAGCATCCCTTGGACCTGATCATCGTCGACTATCTACAGCTGATGCAGGCCGGCCTGAGGATGGAGAACCGTGTACAAGAGGTGTCCTACATCTCTCGCCAGCTGAAGTCCCTGGCCAGTGAGTTGCACGTACCGGTGCTGGCTTGCTCACAGCTCTCCCGAGCCGTGGAATCGCGGCCGGACAAGCGGCCACTGCTATCCGACCTTCGAGAGAGTGGCTCCATCGAACAGGATGCCGATGTCGTGATGTTCATCTACCGGGAGGAGATGTACGTAGAGGAGACCTTCAAGCCCAACATCGCGGACATCATCGTGGCCAAGCATCGCAACGGGCCCACGGGACAGCTAAGTCTGCGCTTCATGAAGGAGCAGACCAGGTTCGCCAATCTCGAACGGATGCCCGAAGAGATGGAAGTCTAGAATGAAGGGCTTCATCGGTTTTCCTGCCGGGGATGTGCGGTTCACCCCCGTGCCCGACCTCTTCTTCAGCGAACTGTTGCCCCAGATCGACAGTTTACCGGAACTGAAGGTCACCCTCCATGTGATCTGGCTGCTGCATCGCAAGAAGGGGCAACCGCGCTGCGTGAGCCGGGAGGCGCTCCTTGGTGATGGGGTGCTCCTGCGTGGACTGAAGATATCGGGCCGGTCGCCGCAGCGTCTGGTGGAGGAAGGCCTGGAAAGGGCCGTGGCCCGTGGCACGCTCCTGCACCTCACTGCTCGCACCGAGGATGGCGAGGAGTTCAACTGGTACTTCATCAACTCGGATGGTGGACGACGGGCAGCGGAGCAGGTGCGTCGGGGAGAGCTGGTGCTTCCTGCCTCCGCGGTTCTCGAAGAACCGCAGGTGGATCTAGAGAGGCCCAACATCTTCGTCCTCTACGAGCAGAACATCGGCACCCTTCAACCGATGATCGCGGAGGAACTCCAGGAGGCGGAGGAGAACTACCCCACCGAGTGGATCGCAGAGGCCTTCAAGATAGCGGTGGAGCAGAACGTGCGAAAGTGGCGGTACATCCAAGCGATTCTAGAGCGATGGGCCACCGAAGGCAAGGATGATGGAGAAGCTGGGCGAGGTTCTGAAGAAGACAGATATCGGTACATCAAAGGCAAGTACAAGGACTACGTCAAGTACTGAGCCTCGAGGGGTCTGCCCTATCTGTCGCGGGGCGGGGTATCTCAGGCGGGATGTGCCCCCGGACCACCCGGACTTCGGCCGCCCGGTCCCTTGCCGGTGCAAGCTCGAAGAGATAGCTCAAAGGCGTCTGGAAGATCTTCGGAAGGTCAGCAACTTGGGGCTGCTATCTCGCATGACCTTCGACAACTTCCTCGTCGATGGGTTCCGCCCGCACGAAGAGCAGACCCTCCGGCAAGCCTACCGCCGGGCGCGAGAGTTTGCCGAGGATCCTGATGGATGGCTCATCCTCCTGGGTGACTACGGTTGTGGCAAGACCCACCTCGCGGCGGCTATCGCCAACTACTGTTTGCAGCAAGGGCATCCAAGCCTGTTCGTGGTGGTCCCAGATCTGCTGGACCACCTGCGGGCGACTTACAGCCCCGGCAGCAGCGTCACCTACGATGAGCGCTTCGACGCCATTCTCACGGCTCCGTTGCTCATTCTGGATGATCTGGGCACGCAGCAGACCACCCCGTGGGCTCAAGAGAAGCTGTATCAGGTCTTCAACTATCGTTACAACGCCAGGCTGCCCACCGTAGTCACCAGCAATCGTCTGCTGGAGGAGATAGATCCCCGGCTTCGCTCGCGCATGAGCGACCCGGAGTTGTGCCAGATCTACCGCATAGTGAATAGGGATGTGCGCAGCAGCGGCCATGGAGATCAACTGAGCAGCCTCCATTTGTATGCGGACAAGACCTTCCAGAGCTTCAAGCATCGGCCGGAGTTGCCCAAGGAGGAGCAGCAGAATCTGGAGGCGGCGGTGGCCATGGCCAGACAGTTCGCCGAGACCTCGGAGAACTGGTTGGTGTTCGTCGGGGAGCACGGGTGTGGCAAGACTCACCTGGCCGCAGCGATTGCCAACAGCTGTGCCGACGGTGGACGTCCTGTGGTCTTCAAGGAGGTTCCGGAGTTGCTGGATCACCTCCGGGCCACCTACAGGCCAGATAGCCCCGTCACCTATGACCAACTGTTCGAAGCGGTGCGCAGTTCGCCGCTGCTGATGCTCGACGACCTGGGGACGGAGAGCGCGACCCCCTGGGCACAAGAGAAGCTGCACCAGATCTTCAACTATCGCTACGCGGCAAGGTTGCCAACCGTGATCACCATGCGCAAGACGCTTGAGGAGATCGACCCTCACCTTGCCTCGCGCATGCTGGACGTTTCCCTCTGCACCATCTGCGCTATTCTGGCCCCTGGCTACCACAGTGCCCAACTGGCGGAGCGGGGCAAGAAGAAGCGCAGGAAGACCTGAATCCGCCCCACAGAGCTCGAAACACCTCTCTGGAAAAGCGTGTGGAAAAATCGCACACAAGACCTCCGCGAGGGGTAGTGTCTTGCTGAGGCGGGATTTGTAATCCCGCCGTGGTCCGCCGGATTAGAAATCCGGCGGCAGCGAGAGGGGTCGCCGGCAAGGGGAGCGCTTGCAGCGGTGAAGGCATTGGCAACCAACTCGGGCGTCTGCCTAGTGCCCCCTTTTTCCACACTCTCCTGGAAGGCCCTTGCGCGTGTTAGGAACCCTAGCCACGTCTTGCACGCAGCGTTTGCGCTTCGTCGCGCGCCAGCGCCAGTTGCCCCATCTACACAAAACCCCCACAGCTCGTTAACGGCCGGTTCATATCCTTCTGCTATCTTGGAGTGGGTTGGAGAAAAGCCAATCCAAATCCAAGAAGAAAGGAGGTGAATCCGATGAGTAAGAAGAGGCTTTTGGTGATCTCGAGTGGGGCGCTGGTGTTGCTCCTGCTGGTGGGCCTGGCCGGAGGGACGCTTCTGTTCGCGCAGGACACCGACCCGGCGACACTTGAGCCGGGGGCCAATGGGCGCGGGGACATGCTCGGCTGGGGCGGTGGCTCCTGGACGCAGTTCGACACGGCGGCCGAGGCGCTTGGCCTGACCCCCAACGAGCTCTTCATCGAGCTGCATGATGAGAGCAAGACCCTGGCCGAGATCGCCGAGGGGCAGGGCGTCGACATCGATGGCGTGCAGGAGGCCATGAATGCCAGCCGCGCGGAGGCCCAGCGACAGGCCATCGGGCAAGCTGTAGAGGACGGGACGATGAGCCAGGAGCAGGCCGATTGGCTCCTCGAAGGGCTGGAGTTGGGTTTCATGGGCGGCAGGCACGGCATGGGACCAGGCGGCTTCGGTCCCCCCGGCGGACCACCCGGTGGAGGCCAGTCATGAGGACAGCACCCGCATAGGCTGTGCTGACAGCTTGAATGGGGAGGTGAGTTATGCAAGTGTGTGGGGAGGAGCGCCCCGGTGCTCCTCCCCACAGCATCTGTGCGGGCCGGCTGGGCATCCTGCACATCTACATCTAAACGCCACGATTTCTTCACAGCGTCTTCATATTCGAGTTGGATAATGGAAGTAGGCTAGAAAGAAATGGTGCGTTCCTTCTAAACATCCAGCGCGCCGTTTCCAAGTTTTGGGAGGATTATCCAATGAACGTGAGATCTCGAAGATACCTGATACTAATAGCGGCCGTGCTGGCCTTGGTGCTGGCGGCTACAGGATGCACTTCCCTTGGTGTCTTGACCTTGACGCCTGCATCCGCGGCCAGGGACTTGCTTCAAACCACGACGGAAGCGCGCTCCGAGACCATGGCCACCATCACCGTGGATGACGCGGTGGACGCGCTACAAAGCCAGATCATCGAGGTTTATCAGATGACCGCCCCAGCGGTTGTCAACATCACCAACCGTGGCTATGTGTACGATAGATTCATGGGTGCGGTGCCGCAAGAAGGGAGCGGTTCCGGTTTTGTGTACGACACAGAGGGCCACATCGTGACCAACTACCACGTCGTGGAGAACGCGGAGCAACTGCTGGTCACTCTCGCCGACGGCGGGACATATGAAGCCGAGATCGTGGGCAGCGATGCCACCAATGATCTGGCCGTGATCCGGATAGATGGCGTCGCAGACCTGCCTGACCCGCTGGTGCTCGGTGATTCGGACAACCTACAGGTGGGGCAGTTTGTGCTAGCCATCGGCAACCCCTTCGGCCTGGAACAGACACTAACCACAGGCGTAGTCAGCGCGTTGGGCCGCGTCATTCAAAGCCCTGAAGATAACAGGTTCATCGGTGAGGCCATTCAGACCGATGCGGCCATCAATCCCGGAAACTCGGGAGGCCCGCTGCTGGACCTCTCGGGGCAGGTTATCGGGGTGAACTCTCAGATCATCAGCCCTAGCGGAGCTTCATCCGGTATCGGCTTCGCCGTTTCTGCCAGTACGGTAAGGCGCGTGGTGCCTCAACTGATCTCCAATGGCAAGTACTCTCACCCCTGGCTGGGCGTGCAACTGCTGAGTCTGACGAGCGCCAACGTGAATGCGCTCAGGGAAGCGGGGGTCGAGGTTCCAGTGGACTCCGGGGTGCTGGTCCTGGAGGCGGTAGCGGGTGGACCAGCAGACAAGGCTGGCATCCAGGGTGGCAGTCGCGTGGTACGTATCGGAAACTACCAGGTCCCGGTGGACGGCGACATCATTACGGCGATTGATGGACAGGCTTTGGCCAGTACTCAGGATCTGACGGTGTACATGGAGACCGAGACCATTGTCGGCGAATCTGTGGAGCTGACCATCGTCAGGAACGGTGAACAGCAGGCAGTGCAGGTCGTTCTAGGAGAGCAGCAGTAGCCTGCTGGAACACAGATGGTGGCCGCAGGTAGCAGAGGTGAAGGAGCAGGCGGTGGCTGCCAAGGAGCATATGGAATAGGTCTTTGCGGGCGATGCCATGCTTGATTCGCACCAGATCGGCATGGCCCCCACAGGACTTCTTCCTAGTCTCACTATAGGCCCAGGCACGCCGGATAGCGTGCCGCGGAAGCAAACTGGTAGAAAGGAAAAAGACCATGTCGAGCAAGCTTAAGAAGTGGTACGTGATCCTAGGCCTGACCCTTGGTGGTCTAGCGGTGTGTTTCCTGCTGCTCGTGGCTGGCGGCCTGGCAGGCGGGGTGGCTGGATACCTCGCTGCACACCGAGGTGGGGTCATCGGCCTGCGAGGGCCATGGGTGCAAGTCCAGCCCCAGATTCCAGGGGGAGAAGAAGCGCCGGATCTCGGCCCAGGCGAAACACTACCCTGGCAGACGCCGGGTGGGATGATGCTTGGGGCAACCTCAGGGGATCTGCGCGGAGCCTTGGTCGTGGAGGTGGT
>JBAVWD010000349.1:0-6196 GCA_049697655.1 Anaerolineae bacterium
CCAATGGTGAACAACACGTCATCTGCCGTGAAAGGCTCCCCATCGTGCCAGGCCACATCCCGGCGCAAATAGAAGGTGTAGACAAGACCATCGCCAGACACGTCCCAGTCTCTGGCCAGGGAGGGCACCGTCTCCCCCCGCTCGTTGAGGTCGGTGAGGCCCAGGAAAATGAGCGAAACCAGGTCTTTGTCCACCTGGTTGTACTGGCAGAGAATGGGATTGATGTAGCTGGGATGCCCAGCAACGCCCTCTACGTAGGTACCGCCAACGTCAGGGACGACCACGGTTGTGGTGGTGTAGGCGACGTACCCGAGGAGCACAATTATCAGAGCGACGCCTACGATGGCGATGACGGCTTGCCAGCGGATGTGTTTCGTCAAGAGTGGATGTCGGCTCCTTCCACGGGTCTTTGGCGAAGCTCAGGTAAAATGCAAGAGCGCCCTAGGGCTGTAGAAGCACCGAGGCAAAGGAGAAGACGAAGAAGAGAACCACCAGGCCTATGGTCAGATTGAACAGTGTTTTCTCTGCACCACGACGTGTCTTGTATATTCCAGCGTCGCCGCCCCCAAAGAGCCCGCCCAGACCACCCCCCTTGACCTGGAGAAGCACCGCGACGATGAGACATATCGAGACTATGAGCTGCACGATCTGCAAGTAGCGGATCACGTCAACACCTCCAAACTCGAATCATTATAGCATTCGGTGGGTTTCCTTGTCAAGCCTTGCCCCGGATGAGGGTGCCCGCTAGCCTGATGAGGGCCCCTCCCCTGGACGCTCCCTCGCTGCGGTCCCCCCCGCCCACGAGGCGCCCAGCGGCGAGAACGAGCATACCGGCGCACACAAGTCTGGTGGGACTCCCACGCACCTTAGCTCTGGGGTGAACCTGGCCAGTGTGCCTGACTCTCGGAGTTGACGAACCCACCATGAGCTGGAGTCAGGCAGAAACACCCTGTGCGTCCCTGTTCATCTGGCACCACGGCAGAGAGCGGAACCGCTACCCGGTTCCAGGATCCCTGACGTACATCATGCGAGATCTTTCTGTTTGCACCACCGTCAAGTATAATGACATGAAGGGAACCGAGCGCCACCATATCCCCGGCAGCCCCACGTAAGCTATGGATCAGCATCGGATCAGGAACTTCAGCATCATCGCCCACATCGACCACGGCAAGTCCACTCTAGCGGACCGCCTGCTCGAGTACACAGGGACCATCTCCCCACGGGACATGGCAGATCAGGTACTAGACCAGATGGACCTGGAGCGGGAGAAGGGTGTGACCATCAAGGCCTCGGCGGTGCGCATGTTGTATAGCGCCGATGATGGCCAGGAGTACGAACTCAACCTCATCGACACTCCTGGCCACGTGGATTTCACCTACGAGGTATCCAGAGCTCTTGCCGCCTGCGAGGGCGCTGTTCTGGTGGTGGATGCCACCCAGGGGGTGGAAGCCCAGACTCTGGCCAACCTCTACCTGGCTCTGGAGCACGACCTGGCCATCATTCCGGTAGCCAACAAGATCGACATGAGCCGGGCGCGTCCCCAGGAGGTGGCACACGAGCTGGAGGATCTTCTGGGGATCCCAGCCGACGATGTTTTGCAGGCATCGGCCCGGGAAGGAATCGGGACCAAGGATGTCCTGGAAACAATCGTGAAGGCCGTGCCATCGCCTAAGGGGCAAGCAGAGGCCCCGTTGCGGGCTCTGATCTTCGACTCCCACTACGACCCTTACAAGGGTGTCGTAGCCTATGTGAGGATCGTAGATGGTGCGCTGGGCGGCGACGAAAAGCTCAAGTTTATGTCAAACAACAGGACATTCGAGCCTCTGGAAACCGGTGTCTTCGTACCAGGCATGAAGCCTGTGCTCGAGCTCGCCACCGGCGAGGTAGGCTACGTGGCCACAGGGCTGAAGAACGTCCGGGATTGCTCTGTGGGCGACACCATAACCACCGCCGCCGAGGCCGCTAAAGAAGCACTCCCCGGGTACCGGCCCATCAAACCGATGGTCTTCGCCGGCCTCTATCCCGCCGAAGCGGAAGAGTACCATCTGCTGACGGATGCTCTGGACAAACTGCATCTCAACGATGCCTCGCTCTCATACCAACCCGAGGACTCTCAGGCGTTGGGTTTCGGCTTTCGGTGTGGTTTCCTGGGCCTCTTCCACATGGAGATCGTCCAGGAGCGTCTGGAGAGGGAATACGACCTCAATCTCCTGGCTACCGCGCCCAGCGTGGAATACCACGTCCTCACCAAGAACGGCGAACTGGTGGAGGTGGATCGTCCTGCCGACCTCCCGCCTCCCATAGACATCGAGACTGTCGAAGAACCCTGGGTCAAGATCAGCATCTTCAGCCCTGACGACTACATCGGGCCCATCATGGAGCTTGTCACGTCTCGGCGCGGCGAGTACGGGTCCATGGAATACTTGGCCCCCCAGCGGGTGCTCCTTACCTACGAGATGCCCTTGGGGGAAATGATCGTTGAGTTCTACGATCAGCTCAAGTCCCGCACCAGAGGATACGCGTCCCTGGACTATTCGCTCTCGGGCTATAGACCAGGGGACCTGGTCAAGCTCGAACTTCTGGTCAACCAGCAACCCGTTGACGCCCTCTCTCTCATCATGCACAGGGATCAGGCATACGCCAAGGGCAGCGCCCTGGTGAAGAAACTGAAGGAGGTCATCCCCAGGCAACTGTTCCCCGTGCCCATCCAGGCCGCTGTGGGAAGCCACGTCATCGCTCGCGAGACCGTCAAGGCCTTGCGGAAGAACGTCCTGTCCAAGTGCTACGGAGGTGACGTGACCCGGAAACGCAAGTTATTGGAGAAGCAAAAAGAAGGCAAGAAGCGAATGAAGAAGATCGGCCAGGTGAACATCCCTCAGGAAGCCTTCATGGCCGTCTTGAACCTCTCAGAGGACTAGAAAGACCTCACCGCAGATCATGTCCCCGGATACCACACAGTTGACGATCCTCCATACCAACGACCTGCATGCGCGTATCGAGCAACTACCCTTCATCAGTGCCATGGCGAAGCGAATCCGCAGGGAGGTTGAGAGTAGCGGGGGTCATGCGCTGCTATGGGACTCCGGCGACCCTGAGGATCGTATGCTACTGGAGAGCGATGTGACCAAGGGTGTCGCCATCGCCGCCATTATGAACGTGGTGGGCTACGATGCAGTCGCTCTGGGCAACTCGTCTGCGCCCACTTATGGCCCCAGGAACCTGGCCCGCATCGCAGAGACCGCCACTTTCCCCATCCTGTCCGCCAATCTGGTCTGGTCCGACACAGGACAACTGGTGGAGGGAACCGTACCGTACTTGCTGCTCGAGGTTGGTCCCGCCAAACTGGGCCTCATTGGACTCACGGCGCAATCCAACGCCTACTCGATCTTCGGGGCCCGCAGCTACCCACCAGTCCCCATCGTCAGGGAGCTAGCCAGTCACCTGCGCGAGCGAGGGGCAACTATTCTGGCACTGCTGTCGCATCTGGGGCTCGAGGAGGACAAAGCGCTGGCCCAGGCCGTGGACGGCATCCATCTCATCGTCGGCGGGCATACCCACGATGCCCTGGAGGAGCCCCTGGAAGTCAACGGGGCCCTCATCACCCAGGCCGGCTCCTACGGCAATCGGCTCGGTCGCATCGACCTCGAGCTGGACAACGTGTCGGGTCGGATCTCTGCCAGAAGCGCGCGCTTGCTGCCCGTCCAGACGTCAGAAGTGGACGCGAAGGTCATAGAGGCCATCGAAGAACAGACCAAGGAAGTCCAGAGGCTGCTGGGTCGATTCGTCGGCCAGACTACCACTTTTCTTGACATCAACTACTTTCAGGAGTGTGCCCTGGGCAACTTCCTGGCCGACGTGTTGAGACACAGAATGGGCACAGAGGTCGCTTTCGTGGCCACGGGTATGCTTGACGAGGCGATAAGAGAGGGCGCCATCACTTTCGGCGACCTGTGCAGAGCATCATCGTCCACAGCCAACCCTGGCCAGGCGGAGCTAACGGGTCAGCAGTTACTGAGTACACTGAACCACGGACTCCGCCCAGAAATCATGCAGGATCGCCCCGGTCCCCTGCGCGGCAACCCGCAGGGTATTCTGCAGGTATCGGGGCTCAAAGTCAGCTACGACCCCTTCGGAGATCCGGAGGAGCAGATTGTGGAAGTACTGGTCGGGACCGAACCGCTCGATCTCCAGCGCACGTACAGCGTGGGGGCGACGGACTGGGAACTGGGCGAACTGACGGAGTACACCCAGCTCGATCGCCACGAAGTCACCTACGATGCGCCGACGATACTGCGCGAAGCGATGGAGGAGTATCTGGCTAACCACTCTCCCATTTCCACAGAGGTGGAAGGGAGAATGCAGCCTGTATGAGGCGCCCTGCCCTTTCGTTGGGATACGGTCCCACTTTCTATCTCGCCTTCCTGGCCTGCTTCCTCTTTTTCTCCAGCATTCACCTGCTGATCACACCTCTGCCACTCTACATCGAGGAGATAGGCGGCGGTCCGGCTGATGTGGGAGTGGCCAGCACCACCTTCGCTATCGTAGCTCTCATCATCCGCCCGTACATGGGGCGTCTGGTTGACACGCGGGGGCGAAAGATAGCCCTGCTCATCGGTACGGCCATCTTCACCATCGGCCCTCTGTCCTATATCGCGACCGGCTCCGTTCCTGCGTTTCAAGTGGCCCGGATGTTTCACGGCATTGGCATCGCTGCGTTCACCAGCGCGTATTACACTCTGATCGCTGACGTTACTCCGCCCTCCCGCTGGGGAGCCGCTTTGGGCCTGGCTGGAGTGGCGCCCTCCCTGTCCATGATCATCGCCTCACCCCTGGGAACCAGTCTCCTCGAGCACACGAGCTTCGGTCTCGTCTTTGTGCTGGCTGGTGTGACGGGCCTGGCGAGCCTTGTGGCTGTACTCCCGATTCGCGAGCCCACGCACCAGACGGTCAGACCCCAGCCTGAGGACTCCAGCGGTACTGGCCTCCTTGACGTGCTCAGACTCCGGGGCGTTATGGCCCCATCGCTGGTCACGCTGACACTGGGCTTGAGCTACGGCACCACGGACTCCTTCCTTCCCCTCTTTGCTCAGGACCGCGGTTTGGGCAACGTGGGATTCTTCTTCACCATCATGAGCATACTGACCGTGGTGTCCAGATCCCTGGCCGGCGGTCTCTCAGACAGATTCGGTCGGCTTCCCGTCATCCTGCCGATGCTCGGCATACTGGCGCTTTCATTACTGGGACTCAACTGGACCTATGCCTTCGGTGCACTGATTCTGATGGCGGTGCTTCAGGGAATAGGCTTTGGAGGCGCTCGAGTGGGGCTGGAGACAATGGTCGTGGATGGTGCACCCGCAGAGGTGAGGGGTACGGCCTTGAGCCTTCTCTACTTCTGCTTTGACCTGGGCATCGGTGTCAGCGGGCTTGCCATCGGAGCCGTGGCTGCCCTGTGGGGGTATGGAGAGGGGTATCTCATGGTGGGCGTCGTATGTATCCTCACCCTGCTGCTTTTTGCAGGGGTGATGAGAAGGCCAGAGACCGTCTAGGAGTCTAGGCTCAGCCCATCGGCTGGCCGGCCACTGCTTCCAGGACCTTTACCACCCTGCTGGCCGCTATGTCCCAACCGAACTCGGGCAGCCGGTCTCGGCCCAGCTGGATTAGTCGCGACCGCAGTTGCCCCTCTTCGATCAAGCGGCGAATGGCCTCGGCAATGTCGTCCACGTCCAGGGGATCGACGAGCAAGGCCGCCTTCCCCGCTACCTCCGCCAGCGATGAAGTGCGAGAGGTCACGACGGGCACACCGTACGTGGCGGCCTCCAGGACCGGGAAGCCAAAGCCCTCGTACAGGGAGGGAAAGACGAAGGCCTCCGCACCCGCGTACAGGTCTGCTTTCCGTTCGCCCACGTATCCCGTGAGGACAATATCGATCCCATAAGGTGAAGTGTTTATCAGCCGCGCCACTTCTTCAAACCCCACACCAGGCGTGCCACCCAGCACCAGTTGATGCGGAAAACCGCGCTCCTTCAACTTGAAAAAAGCTTGTACGATGCGAGCCACATTCTTCTTCGTCTCCAGCCGCCCCAAGAAGAGGAGGTACGGGGGAGTGATGCCATAGTGGTTCAAAGTGGAGGCCACCCGGTCGGGTGTTTGCAGGACTGTCTCTGTGACAGGCAAACCAGAGTGGACGACTTCGATG
>JBAVWD010000350.1:0-3414 GCA_049697655.1 Anaerolineae bacterium
TTTCGCAGTACACCGCCACAAACAGGGCAACAGGACGCCCAGGGGACTCCGGCGACTTATTGGAGCCTCCCGCCTGAGCAACTCCTTTCCGCACTGCACACCGCTGGAAGCGGCCTCAACCCAGCAGAAGTCGAGCCGCGTCTAAAGCAATATGGGCTGAATGCGCTTGAAGGGCAGCGGCAAGCTACCGCGTTAGGGCTGTTCCTAAACCAGTTCAAGAGCCCGCTTGTTCTCATCCTCATCGGTGCCGCAATTGTCTCCGCCATCCTGGGGGAGTGGACAGACGCCGTCATTGTGCTTGCCGTAGTGCTAGGCAGCACTATGCTCGGCTTCGTGCAGGAATACCGTGCCGGCAATGCCGTCGAGAAACTGCGATCGCAGGTCACCATCAGGTCTAACGTGCTGCGTGGAGGTCAGCCACAGCTGCTGCCCTCCGAACAAGTGGTGCCAGGCGATGTGGTGCTGCTCTCTGCGGGCAGCCTGATCCCAGCCGACGGCGTCGTACTGGTGGCAGATGACTTCTTTGTCAACCAGGCCGTGCTTACCGGCGAAACCTTCCCGGTGGAAAAGCAGCCCGGGACTGTCCCGGCCAAAGCCAGCCTGGCAGAACGTACCAACTGCGTTTTCATGGGCACCAGTGCAGGCAGTGGAACCGCCCAAATGCTGATTGTGCAGACCGGTAAGGCCACAGTGTACGGCCAGATCGCGCAACGGCTGAGCCTGCGCCCGCCGGAGACCGAGTTCGAACGCGGCATCCATCGCTTCGGTAATCTGCTCACGCAGGTCATGCTGGTGATGGTGGTCATCGTCTTGGCGGTCAACCTCTTCCTCGCCAAGCCACTGATAGACTCGCTTCTCTTTGCGCTCGCGCTGGCGGTGGGCCTGACGCCCGAACTCTTGCCCGCCATTATCAGTATAACGCTCTCCCACGGTGCACGGCGGATGGCCAAACGCGGCGTGATCGTGCGCCGCCTGAACTCCATCGAGAACTTGGGCAGCATGGACGTGCTGTGCACCGACAAAACCGGCACGCTCACCGAAGGTGTCGTCCGGCTCGACGGTGCGCTCGATACCCAGGGGCAACCATCCAAGGCCGTTCTGCACTACGCCTATCTCAATGCACACTTCCAGACCGGACTGAACAATCCCTTGGATGAGGCGATTCAAGCGTACGCACAGCAGGCAGGGCCAGACACAAACGCCGAACAAAAGGTCGACGAGATCCCCTACGACTTTGTGCGCAAGCGCCTGAGTGTGGTCACTGCCAATCCCCAGGGCGAGCGTACCCTCATCACCAAGGGTGCACTGGACAACGTTCTGAGCATCTCTAACAGCGTACAATCTGGGGATGGAGCCCATCCGCTTGACGCTACGACACGGGCAGGGATTGAACGGCTGTACAGTGAATGGAGCGCCAAAGGCTTCCGCGTGCTGGGTGTGGCGACCAAGACTGTAGACGGGCGGTCTGACGCTTATTCGCGCACCGATGAAAGGGAACTCACCTTTGCCGGCTTCCTGCTCTTCTTCGATCCGCCAAAGGCCGACGTGCAGCAAGTCATCGTCGATCTGGCCAAACGCGGGGTGCAGCTCAAGATCATCACCGGCGACAACCAGAAGGTGGCGCGGCACGTCGCGGAGGCGGTGAACCTGCCGGTCATGGGTGTGTTGACCGGCAGCGAGCTGACCGACCTGCGTGACGAGGCTCTCTGGCACCTTGCCGAACGCACCACCCTCTTCGCGGAAGTGGACCCCAACCAGAAGGAGCGCATCATCCTCGCGTTGCAAAAGACCAAGCATGTGGTTGGCTATATGGGCGATGGCATCAACGATGCGCCGGCCCTGCACGCCGCGGACGTGGGCCTGTCAGTGGATACAGCGGTGGATGTGGCCAAAGACGCCGCCGACTTCGTCCTGCTCAAAACGGATTTGGGCATATTGCGCGAGGGCATTGATGAAGGCCGCATGACGTTCGCCAACACCCTCAAGTATATCCTCACGACTATCAGCGCCAACATTGGCAACATGTTTAGCATGGCCGGGGCTTCGATGCTCCTGCCGTTTCTGCCCCTGCTCGCTCCACAAATCTTGCTCAACAACTTCCTTTCCGACATTCCCGCCACAACCATCGCCGGCGACAATGTGGACCCGGAATGGGTGGAGAAACCGCGCCGCTGGAACACCCCGTTCATCCGCAACTACATGGTGCTCTTCGGCCTGGTTAGTTCGATCTTTGACTTGCTGACCTTCGGGACGCTGTTGTTTCTGTTCCACGCTTCGCCGACTGAGTTCCGCACCGGCTGGTTCATCGAGTCGCTGTTGACGGAGCTGGTCATCGCGCTCGTCGTGCGAACGCGCCGCGTGTTCTTCCGCAGCCGCCCGGGCAAGCTCTTGCTGGTGAGTACATTGATCTTCATTGGCATCACGCTCGTGCTACCTTACCTGCCGTTCATATCGGTGTTTGGCTTCATCCCCTTGCCCGCGCCGCTCATGCTGGCGATGCTCGGGCTAACGGCGCTGTACGTCCTGGTCACCGAGTTAGCCAAGAAGTTTTTCTACTCTCGGGTGGGGAATGCTATGGCTTAGGTCAGGTCCAAGCGGGGGGTGGTCAAGCGCTGCCCGCGCCCAACCCGTGTATGCAGCGGTGCCGCTTCGCTGCGCTCGCGGCGCGGCTGATGCGGAGTGTTAAATGGAAGTAATAGACAAAGGAGAAACCCATGAGAATAACAGTGGGTCTGTGGATTGACCATAGGAAGGCTGTTATCGTGGCTGTTACGGACGAAGGGGACGAAATGGAGCTGACGATATCGAAGGTTGAAAAACAGCTCCGCCGTTCTGGTGATTCACCTCTCAAGGGTCGCTATGAATCCCTGCAAGTCCCAGCAGATGATAGCCGCGAGAGAAAGTTAACGGGACAACTCAACATTTACTACGATGCGGTAATTGCGAGTATTCGTGATGCGGATTCTATTCTGTTGTTTGGCCCTGGTGAGGCCAAGGGCGAGCTGCAAGAACGCATCGAGAAAAGCAAACTCCGTGGACACATCGTAGCCGTTGAAACAGTTGACAAAATGACCAATCGTCAGATCGCGGCGAAAGCTCGACAGTTCTTTCAAGAAAACAGCGGTCGGCAATAGGGTCGAGGCATGACCACCTAACCAGGGAGTGCAGGCGACGTCGCTACCCGCGCCACGCCTGACTGCTGATGTTAGGGAGGCGAAGATAGGGTTGTCCCACCTTGATCACTCGCTGGAGTTGGCTCTAGAACGACGGGAACAAAGCCGGCCTCACAGTTCGATGAAGACACGCCGATGACGGATCACATCAAATCTACGGGTACAAGTTCCGGCCCAGACTGAAGGACCAGCGCTGAGGGTCCTTTTCTCTAATCGACCGCAAGTCGCTGTCTGCTGACGG
>JBAVWD010000351.1:0-3039 GCA_049697655.1 Anaerolineae bacterium
ATGGACGACCTTCGGCGGGTCGCCGAATAGCCTGCTCCTCTCGCGAGATCGTGTGGCCATTGACTGTGTGATGTGCGATCTTCTGCGGGCGGAGTGGGGCCTTGACCATGCTGCCTACGACTACCTAATGCTGGGGGAGCAGTGGTGGCTTGGCACCTTCGAGAAGGGGGATCCGTGGGGTGGGGGATACGATCGGCTCGACTATCGGTACGTTGAGTTGTAGCTGGGAGATCGTGCCAGCCGGATCCTGAACCGACCCAGGAAGCACTTGCCGCCTGGACCTGCGCACTATGATCGCTCTCGTCGCCATATTATCGTGCCATCGTGTGCTCTCGGATGTGTTCGCCACTATACCATTGCTGCCTCATCCCACGGCAATGGGACATCGGGGTGGGTACCCTCCTGGGAACTTGAATCCCTGTCGGGAATCGTCATGGAGTCACAACAAGCCGTTCAGACACACCACCCTTTGTGACAAGTCGCGCCGGCGGTACCTGTGGGAACTGTGCCAGTACGAGCTTCGCCCAGGCCAGATGGCGCCACACCCGACTCGATGACGCGAAGACGTCGCACCAGGCGGGCGACTTCTGGATGCACGACCTCATGCAGCGGCGATCACCGGTAACTCGCCGAAGAATGTGGCTCTCTCCCCGGTCTGCCCTTCTCGACTAGCGTGCTCCTACTTCTTGGCTTCGAGGTGTCCTCCGGGGTCTGCCTCGGCCATGGTCCCAGCACCTAGTACCATCGCCATCTGCAAGTGCGGTCGGGTGAGTCTCTTCCAGGTCACCGGACCATGCTTCACACCCTCTGGCACATATAATGCCGATGTGGTGTCGAATACCAGTCGTTGACCATCGACGACGAACTCTATTTCGGCACCCAGGTCCTCCGGATTGTTCGGGTCGCTCCCCAGGTGTAGGACGATCTCCCTGCATCCTGCGCGATGGTTGTGTTCAAAGATGTGGGGGTTTGGCTCCGGCATATCCCATACCCAGCCCACTTCGATGTAGGTGTCGACCCCGGGCACCAGGTCGTTACTCATCAGCGTCATCGTGGGATACTGCCGGCCCCTTATCTTGCCGGCGGACACTTCGTACCGGGGTCTCCTGACCAGGTTTTTCTCGCAATCTCTCGCCGCCATTTCCCAAAACCTTCCTTTCTTGCTGCCTATGGAGCTCCTGCGGGTAGATAAGATGGAAACCACAACTGACAATCATGTTGTGGCCGGTCATGGCGCTGGAATCATCAGAAGCCATAAAAACCACAGCGCGGGCAATTTCCTCCGGCTCGGCAATCCTATTCAGGGAGTTGCTGGCCTTGAGTTTTCTCCACATCTCCTCTGCGGTGATACCCCGCCTCTTGGCCAGCGCTGTGATCATCTCCTCGAATTCTGGAGTGCGGGTAGCGCCGGGGCTGATGGCCTTTCCTATGCCTGTCCCACCACCAGTGACGATAGGTACTCTGTCCCTCAGTTTTATGACTTCTGTCCTCCTGATTGTGTACTTGGGTCTACCATCGATGCTCAGAGCGTCGAACTCGGCAGCGCGGGGTGAATCTACACCAACCGCCTGCGGGTTATGAGCCGGACGAGCTACCACACTGTCCTAAGCCCCGTTGACACGCCATCAAGTATAGACGCTGGCCGCCGTGGCGTCAAGGTTACTGAAAGGAGAAGGCTGGATAGGAGAATCATTGCCTGAGCCAGCAGATTCTGGTATTATCCATGTGTGTAGACACCGCGGAGGCATGCCAGGCGCTGATGGAGGATCCGGAGCTGCGGGAGACGCTGAAGGCGAGGGAGAAGGCGGACTTCGTCATAGCGGGCATCGGGTCCGTGGTAGCGGATCACTCCACCCTGGTGGAGGCTGGCTATCTTTCAGCAGATGAGCTGGGCGAATTGACCGCGGCAGGCGTGCGGAGGTGAGCGAGCGGCTGGGAGGTTGGGACTATGAGTCCATTGGCGGGATTGAGCGATGAGAGGCTCCGGGAACTGCTTCGCCAGATGCAGTTGATTCGAGCCTTTGAATGGAAGGCTGATCAGCTGTACGCCGAAGGCAAGGTGCACGGCACGATGCATCTTTCCATCGGGCAGGAGGCTACGGCGGTTGGGGCCATTGCCGCCTTGAATCCGGACGACTACATCTTCAGCACACACAGGGGCCACGGGCATTGCCTGGCCAAAGGCGCCGACCTGAACCTGATGATGGCGGAGTTTAGAGGGAAGGAGACAGGTTACTGCCGCGGTCGCGGCGGGTCGATGCACATCGCCGACCTGAGTTGCGGCAACCTGGGAGCCAATGGTGTGGTTGGGGGTGGTCTGGCTATGGCGTGCGGCGCCGCGCTGGCTCAGAAAATGCAAAGCACCGGCAAGGTGGTGCTGTGCTTCTTCGGCGACGGGGCATCGAACCAGGGCATCTTTCACGAATCCCTGAACTTGGCGGCCATCTGGGATCTGCCGGTGGTGTACTTCTGCGAGAACAATCAGTATGGGATGTCGATGCACGTGAGGCGGTCGGTAGCTATTGAGCGCATCTCCGACAGGGCCTGCGCGTACGGGTTTCCTGGGAAGACCGTAGATGGGAACGACCTCCTTCAGGTCTATGAGGCCACAAGCGAGGCTGTCGCACACGCGCGCGCTGGGGGTGGCCCCACCCTCCTGGAGGGTGTCACCTACCGCTGGAAAGGTCATTCCAAGAGCGACGCGGATCGCTATCGGACCAAGGAGGAAGTAAACGAGTGGAAGGCGAGAGACCCCATCAGTCGCTTCGAGCAGTTGCTCCTGCAAGAGAGGGTATTGACGCCTGATCAGGCCAGAAGCATCGAATCTCAGGCGCAGAGCGAGGTAGAGTCTGCCATCGAGTTTGCCGACGGATGTCCCGAGCCTTCCCTGGACACCATCGAAGAGGGGGTGTATGCGTAATGCCAGAGGTCCGGGAGATCAGCTACAGCGAGGCGATCAGGGAAGCTCTGACCATGTAGATGCGCCGCGACGACCGCGTCTTTCTAATGGGCGAGGACATCGGGGTCTATGGTGGTGCG
>JBAVWD010000352.1:0-12287 GCA_049697655.1 Anaerolineae bacterium
GGCTAGGCACATTCGGCAAGCAAGCAGAAACTGTTCTCTGCCGTGTCGTTTGCTGAACTGCAACCTGTGACTGGGTGCAACGATTTGGATCGTTTTGGCAGGTCCCGGAGTCGCGAGTGATGGCAGAACCGTTCTTCTCAGTGGTGGTTGCCACATACAACCGTGAGGAGAGGCTCGCCTCCTGCCTGGAGTCGCTCGCCTGTCTCCGCTATCCCCGCCAGCGCTTCGAGGTGATTGTGGTGAACGATGGCGGCGCCGCACCCGATGGGGCAGTTGCCTCCTTCGCCGACGACCTCCCTCTGAAGTTGCTCCATCAGAGACATGCTGGCTCCGCCGCGGCGCGCAACACTGGCGCCGCCGAAGCTAGAGGCAAGTTCCTGGCCTTCACCGACGACGACTGTGCACCTGATCCCCGTTGGCTAGCGGCCCTGGCCCAGACTCTCTCTACCTGGCCTGATCACCTCATCGGTGGGCGGACGGTCAACGCCCTGCCGCACAACGTCTACTCAACCGCCAGCCAGTTGCTGGCCAGCTATGTATACTCATACTACAACGCCGATCCCCATGCTGCTCGTTTCTTCGCCAGTAACAACATGTCGCTATCTGCGGAGCGCTTTCGCACCATGGGCGGCTTCGACGCCACCTATACTCGCACCGCCGCAGAAGACCGCGATTTGTGCGATCGCTGGCGGTACCATGGGTACCGGATGACCTACGCGCCGGAGGCAGTGGTGCGTCACGCCCATGACTTGACCTTCCGCACGTTTTGGCGGCAGCACTTCAACTACGGCCGCGGAGCCCATCAATTCCATCAGGCGCGTTCCCTCCGCGATCAGAAACCGATCAAGCTCGAACCGCCGTCTTTCTACACGGACATGCTGCGGTGCGCCTTTGTACACCCAGAAAGCCATCGGCCGGTGCACCTGGCCGCCTTGCTGATGCTATCGCAAGCAGCGAATGCCGCCGGGTTCTTCTGCGAGAGGCCAAACCGACACAAGTATCAGCACGGGGAAACGTAGGGCTGCTACCAAGCCGGTTGATGGTCTCCTTCCTTCAGCGTGTAGCGCGAAGCAGCCAAGCAATGTACCCTTTCCACACCCGTGGCCTCACCAGAGCCGGCCGAACGCATAGAGGCCGAGATTGGACTCTTTCAGTTCGCTTCGTCGTCGTACAGCGTACACTGCGAGCTTGTCTGACTTCGGGGGAAAGGTGACGTGAACCTGTCCGTCGTCATCCCGGTCCACAATGGCGGTGAGAATCTGCGCCTCTGTCTGGAGGCATTGGCACATTCTACTCGTCTGGCAGACGAGGTCATCGTCGTGGACGACGCGTCAACTGACGGCTCTAGCGAGCTTGCACAGAAGTTCGGCGCGCATGTCCTACGTCTGCCTGGTCCGCCACGGGGTGCGGCCCTTCCCCGTAATCGCGGCGCAGCCATCGCCTCAGGTGACTTGCTCGTATTCCTGGATGCGGACGTAGCCGTACATCCGGATGCCCTTGAGCGGGCAGAGCGGACCATGAGCGAGCACGAGGGGATTGCGGCGTTGTTTGGATCCTACGACGCCCATCCACGCGCTCCAGGCATGGTGAGCCGCTACAAGAACCTCCTTCATCACTACGTCCATCACCACGGCCAGCGCGAGGCATCCACCTTCTGGACTGGCTTTGGCGCCATCCGACCCAGCGCGTTCCACTCCCTCGGCGGATTCAACGAAAGCTACACTCATCTCGAGGACATAGAGCTAGGTACCCGCCTGCGGCGCGCTGGCTACCGGATCTGGCTCTGTCCCGACGTGCAGGTCACCCATCTCAAGCGCTGGACCCTGGGCAGCCTGCTCCGGTCCGACATCTTCGATCGCGCCATCCCCTGGAGTCGCCTCGTACTTCAGAGCGCCCATCTGCCAGCGGTACTAAACCTCGATTTCCGCAGTCGGTGGAGCGCCTTGGCCGTGTGGGTGGCTGTCGTTTTCCTGCTAGTCGCCTGGTGGTGGCCCTGGGCCGGCGCGGGTGCGCTGCTCTGTCTGGTCGTGGTAGGGGCGCTGAACGCCGATCTCTACCGCTTCTTCTGGCGCCAAGGGGGAGTGTTATTCGGTGTCGCTGCCGCTGGCTTGCACGCCTTCTACCTGCTCTACAGCAGCCTGGTCTTCGTTCTCGTGGCCGGACAGACCATACTGTCTCGCCTCCTGGTCGGCGGCAGCAAGAGTCGATGAACGAGCTGGTCACGGTCCCTTGAGCACGCCCCAGCGAAACGGCGCGGGCATCCCAGGGTCTTGGCTGCCAGGCAGGGCGGGGTCGGATTGCCGTGGAGGGACTCAGACGCGTCCATTGTGCGTCTCCGTTAACCCCCAGTTCCGACCAACGGTCTTCTCTGGCTGTCACTCCACGGGCGACAAAGAAGCTCTCCCCTGCTGGGAGAGCCCGACGTTTGTAAGCACGTGACAAGTTCACCAACTGTTTGCCACGTCTCGTATGGTGGAGTGAGTGGGATTGGAGCCCGCGCCCGTCTAACCTGGAACGGACTACCAATCCGTACGGCCCAGGTTGCGCCCGCACTGGTCGACGGTGCTCTGATTTGGCTGTCGAGCTGCGGAAATCCGTGGGACTGGTGCTATGTGGGGCCAAGGCAAGGGACACAAAGGGCCAGACACCCTCACAGAGGGCCTGCTAGCTATCCTCAGCACACTCCTCCAACCCGCTTATCAGGCTGTCCGCGACCTCAGGGTGGGCAACAGCCACCAGCACCGAGCGTTGGCGAGCTAGGGAGTCAAAAGGGGTCAGCGTGTGCCGCTGACGTACGGTCTGGACCTCCCACAGGCCCTCTTCGTCGGCCAGCCGCACAAAGCCTTTGACCCGCAGCACATCGCTGGGCAAGCTGCTCAGCCAGCCCTCAAAGCATTTGCGGCTCAGGGGTTTGTCGACGACAAACGCCAGACTGCGGTAGTTGTCAGTGCTGGGCGGCGTCGCCGAGGGGTATTCAGCCGCGCTCTCGCCGGCAAGCAACTCGGCCGGGTCAACGTCGCAGTAGGCCGTGCGGTACAGCGGGACATCGGGCTTCAGTTGGGTTACCTGCTTGACCGCTGTCTCAACTTCCTCTGGGCTGACCGTGTCACAGCGGTTAATCAGGATGAGATCGGCCATCAGAAGCTGGCGCTGGGCTGTGTACTGGTCCTCCTGGAGGGCCTCGCCAAGGCTGGCATCATAGACAAGCAACACCTTCTTGACGACGATCTTGCCCTTCTTGGCGACGGGAGCTATGGCCTCCAGCACCCCGGCCGGGTCAGCGACACCGGTGGTCTCCAGATAGACGTGAGCACCAGGTGTGTTCTGGGCCAGCTCCTCAAGGGTGTTCGTAAGGGCCAACCTCATGTCGCAGCAGATGCAGCCCCCGGAGAGCCGTCTGATCTCGATCTGACCGCTGTCAATGAGGCGGCTATCGATGTCCAACTGACCGAATTCGTTCATGATCACGACCGGCTTGACCCCTTGAGCGATCTCCCAGTCCAGTAGCCGTTTGAGGAGAGTGGTCTTGCCGCTCCCTAGAAACCCTCCGATGAGTACGATCTCCAGCGGATGATTCTGTTGCACTGTCGTCTGCTTCCTTCCTATGTGGCACACACATCAAATGCCAGCCGATTCAAATACGTCGGAATGAATTCATAATCTAGTCTGCTCAGTTGTCCTCTCGGCTCGGACGCGTGCAGCACCCTTGATATCGATCGGCTTGTGGTTCGAGCCCCCAGCACTTAGGTCCGCAGAGGCGACACAGTGCGGGAGTGGGGCATTCTCTTCCCCTGTACGATAGCACACTCGGTGGGATAACTCAAACTGCGGCGCACCAGCCGGCAGGAACTCCGCCAGACCGCCTCGGCCGCGCCACTCTCCCCGTCTCTGCCTGGCATATTGGGCCTTCGACTGAGCTCGGGGTAGTATGATCACCCCACTGACGCAGGACCACAGCAGCACCACGATGACTGCTGCCAGCGACCCACACACCAGGTCCTGGCGAGCGAACTCGCCCGCATGGAAGGCAAACCCGTGACTTGCCACCTCCCACAGAAAGCTGGCTGCCAGTGCGCCTGGCAAAGGTTCGAACGATGCGACCCGAGCATGCGGCCATGCGCGACGCAGGAAGAGGAACATACGCGCGGCCAATGTGTAGCGTGCGATCAAGGCGATGCTGCCCAGCAGCAAGATCGCGCGCCACGGGACTCCAGAGGCTGGTTGTGAGTTCCCAGTCGTCTCCCATTCGCCCCACGCGGCTAGAACCACGTCCGCAGAGGCAGACCAGTGTCAACCATGGCGCACAACTTGATGCATCACTGGAGATGACGTATGATTGTCTTTGGGCGAAACTTACTGGTTACTCGGACGGTCCCATAGGTGCACCCTCCTCGCACGGTCCACCGGCCGACCGCGCAGAGAGCCTGGTCGGTTCTGCGTCACCGAGTTCTGAACTGAACAGCCTCTCCCAGAGCACAGGACTCGCGTGAAGCAGACGCCGCAGAGCAACTCACGATGGTGGGCTGGCGCTGACAAGAGACATACGGCAGCAGAACAAGGAAGGAGAGTGGGCATGTTTGATCACATACTGGTTCCTCTAGACGGCTCATCTCTCGCAGAGTGTGTATTGCCTCACTCGTTCTCTCTAGCCCGGGCCTTCGGGTCCAAAGTCACGCTGTTGCGCGTGTTGGAGCGCACTCACGCCGACGACCGGCCCGGGTTCATCGACCCCCTTGACTGGCACATCAGCAGGACCGAAGCCGAAGCCTACCTGGCTGGGTGGGCTCATCGGCTGGAGGAGGGCGGCGTTGAGACCGGACATGAACTCCTGGACGGTGCGGTGGCCGACCAGGTAGTCGACTTTGTGCGCGATCATGGTATAGATCTGATGGTCCTCAGCAGCCACGGCCAGGGGGGGCTGAGCGGCTGGAACGTCAGTGGGACGGTGCAGAAAATCATCCTTCGTGTCTACGTATCCGTGATGATCGTGCGAGCCTACCAGCCGCTCGAGGCTGGCCTGACAGACATCGGTTGCCGACGCTTGCTGCTTGCGCTCGACGGCTCGATGCGGGCGGAATGTGCACTAGCTCCGGCCGTACAGCTCGCCCGCTTCTTCTCGAGTCAGCTGTTGGTGGCATCTGTCGTGAGCAAGCCTGAGGTGACACGTCATCGGCCGCTGACGTCGGAAGAGACCGATTTGGTCGACAAGATCACCAGTCTCAACCAGCTGGAGACGGCGGATTATCTGCGCCGCCTGTCTTCTCGACTGTCTGCTGAGGGAATCGACGTGGACACACATCTCCTGACAGGCGTACCCGTCGCGGAGATTCTCCACGAGTTGGTGCAGCAGGAACAAGCGGATCTGGTAGTATTGAGTGCCCATGGCTCCTCAGGCGGGAGCAAATGGCCTTACGGCGGCCTGGCCACGAATTTCATCGCCTATGGCACCACGCCCTTGTTGATCATCCAGGACCTTCGTGCAGGCAACTTGCTTCCCACCGCCGCCGAGCTGGCCGCACAAGCGCACAGACCGCGCTGAGCAAGGCATGAGGGTCTCTAGAGATATGGATTCAGCCCAAGATAACGCAGACCGCAACAGGGGAACCGGCACCACCAGCCAAGGTGCGGTTCGGGGCGTGGCGATCAAGCTGGCCAGGAGCCACAGGGTCTCTGACCATCCCAGTCGCCGCGCCGTCCTTCTCGACCATTCCAGCGACCTGGAGACGGCTCTCAAAGATGCGTATCAGCGTCTTCAGTCCGAGGGCCAAACGGCCAGCTCCTACGGGGCCGAATGGCTGCTGGACAACTTCTACATGGTGCAACAGGCGCTGCGCGATATCCGCAGCGACATGCCGAGACGTTACTACCGCCAGCTTCCCACACTGGATTCAGCCCCCCTGGCGGGACTTCCCCGAATCTATGACCTGGTCCGGTCAGTCATCGCCCACTGCGACTGCCGGCTCAATCCTGCTCAGATGATGCGCTTCCTTCAAGCCTATCAAAGCGTGCAACCGCTGACGATTGGCGAGCTCTGGGCACTGCCGACCATGTTGCGTTTCGGAATCCTGGAGACCATGGCGCAGGCCGCCCGCAACGTCGCTGGAGCAGCGGTCGATGGTGGCGAGGAACTGCTGACCACTACTCCACCGGCTTCGCCGGAGGATTTTGGGAATGGGACAACCATTGCCAACTCCGTCTTCGGACTGCGCGTGTTGGCCACCCTGGACTGGCAGGCTTTCTTCGAGAGTGTCAGCCTGGTGGAACAGGTGCTGCGCCGTGACCCGGCGAGGGTCTACTCGCGAATGGACTTCGAAACGCGCGACCGTTATCGTCGGACGGTCGAGGAACTGGCCCGAACCACAGGCCGGAGTGAGGAGGGGATTGCGCGGGAGACTGTCCGATTGGCCCGGCAGGCGAAGGGGGACAGCGGGAACTCATCACGTGCGCATCACGTCGGTTATTACCTGATAGACGCTGGGCGCCCGCTGCTCGAAAGCAACCTGGGCTACCGCGCTCCCTGGCGGAGCCGTCCGCGCCGTTGGCTGCTCCGGCATCCCACCCCGGCATACCTGGGCTGCACCGCGTTGCTGGCTGTGTTGATGGTCTTTGCCGTCGTCGCCTACGCGCGGGCATCCGGCGGGTCCACGCTACAGATAATTGCTGCGGGCGCCCTGATGCTAGTCCCATCGCTAACGGTGGCCGTCAATCTCACCAACTGGCTTGTCACGCACTGGCTGCCACCCCGCTTTGTGCCAAAACTGGATTTCCAGGAGGGTGTCCCCGCTGACTGCCGAACGATGGTGGTTATCCCCACGCTTCTCAGCAGCACTGGTGATCTAGAGAGCCTATTGCAGCAACTGGAACTTCATTTCTTGAGCAATCAGGACGATCATGTGCGTTTCACGCTGCTTACCGATTTCGTAGACGCTCCCCGGAAGCGGATGCCGGGCGACGACGTGCTCCTTGATCAAGCGACGGCCGGCATACGCGACCTCAACAGAAGACATGGCACAGACGATGGCGGCCCCTTCTACTTCTTCCATCGTGAGCGGAGGTGGAACCCTGGCGAAGACTGCTGGATGGGCTGGGAGCGCAAGAGGGGCAAGTTGATGGAGTTCAATCACTTACTGCGGGGAGCGACAGGGACGTCCTTTGTAGTGCAAGAAGGAAGGTTGGACCTTCTTTCCAGCACGCGGTACGTCATCACTCTCGACGCAGACACGTCTCTGCCCAGAGATACTGCGCGCCGACTCATCGGCGCGCTCTCTCACCCCCTGAATCGCGCCGAATTCGATGAGCGAGGCGGCAGGGTAGTCGCCGGCTACACCATCCTCCAACCTCGGGTAGAGATTATCCCCACCAGCGCAAACCGCTCCCTCTTTGCGCGGGTCTATTCTGGAGATACCGACGTAGACCTGTACAGCAGGGCGGTATCCGACGTGTACCAAGACCTATTCAGCGAAGGCATTTACGTAGGTAAAGGGATCTATGATCTGCAAGCCTTCGAACGCACCGTGGCGGGACGGGTCCCTGAGAACGCCTTGCTGAGCCACGACCTCTTCGAGGGCATCCTGGGCCGCGTCGGATTGGTGACAGACATCACCCTCTTCGAAGACTACCCTCCGGACTATCTGTCGTTTGCGCATCGTGCCCATCGCTGGGTGCGAGGGGATTGGCAGCTACTGCCCTGGCTGTTGCCCGTGGTGCCAACCGAGAGCGGGCGGGGCGTGCGTAACTACCTTCCAGCTCTTGGTCGCTGGCAGATCATGGACAATCTGCGACGGAGTCTGGGCCCGCCGGCGCTGTTCGCCTTGTTGTCCGCCGGCTGGTTGTGGCTGCCCGGCTCGCCGTTGATCTGGACCTTGGCGTCATTCGCTGTGCCAGCCGCAGACCTCGTCACCACCACGGTCACCGGGCTGGGCCGGAGATCGCCCCGCACGTCCGTGAGCGGGCTCATGCAAAGCAGTCGGTACGACGCGGTGCGTTGGCTAGTGCAACTCACCTTTCTGCCCTACACTGCGCAACTGACAGTGGACGCCATCGGCGCTACTCTCGTACGTTTGATAGTGAGCCACCGGCGCCTGCTCCAATGGACCACCTCCGCGCACACCATCTACCTCTTCGGCAAGGAGCGCAAGGTGGGCATAACCTGGAGACGAATGTACGTCGGGCCGATTCTCGCGGCGTCGGTCACTTTGCTCATCGTGTTGACCAAGCCAGGCGCCCTGTTTGTCGCCGCCCCGGTTCTCCTTGCATGGCTCATCTCTCCGCAGATCGCCCTCTGGACCAGCGCTCCCACAGTGCGACTAGAGAAACCGCTTTCCCCGGATCAGCGCCAGGAGTTGCGCCGCTTCGCTCTCCGCACTTGGCACTACTTCGAGGAGTTCGTCGGTCCGGAGGACAACTGGCTGCCACCTGACCACTATCAGGAAGCCCCACGCGGACTCGTCGCCCATCGGACCTCTCCAACAAACCTGGGCCTGCTCTTGCTCTCCACTTTGGCAGCCTATGATCTCGGTTTCATCGGCTTGTCCAATCTCGGATGGCGGCTAGGCTACGCCTTCGAGAGTATGGGCAAGCTGCAGCGGTACCGCGGCCACTTCTTCAACTGGTATGATACACGTAGTTTGAGGCCCTTGCCTCCGCAATACGTCTCCACTGTGGATAGCGGCAACCTGGCGGCATGTCTCGTGGCCCTGAGACAAGGCTTGCTGGCCCTCAGCCACGATCCAGTTCTACGCTGGCAGCGCTGGGAGGGCCTACTCGACGCGTTGGCCGCGGTTGGCGAGATCGTGGACAAAATCGCCGGTCTCGAGGCACCGACAGCCATCACTGAATGCCGCGAGCACCTGGGCCACATCAGTCGGCAGGTGCTCTTGGTGCAGAACGAGCCAGAGCGTTGGCCCACAATGCTCGGGAAGCTGGAAGAGGAACACTGGCCGGAGTTCGAACGGCTGCTAAGGCTAGCGATGGAATCGGTCTCGGGCTCCGGAGAGGCCGTGGTGTGGCGCGAGCTGGGGACCTGGGTGGCACGGGTGCGTTATTACGTCTTCGACGCTCGGCGCGAGACGGATCTGCTACTCCCCTGGGTGGCCGCTGTCAGTGAGCCACCATCGTTGTTCAGCCGGCCGGAGGCCGACCCGGCGACGGCCGACGCCTGGCGGGCCCTGGTACTTGCCCTGCCCACCAATCCACGGGTTGACGAAATCGCCAACGTGTGTGATGAGGCTCGGACACGACTGGCCCAACTCCAGGAAAACCTGCGCGATGATGACAGGCTGGCCGACGAGCTGGCGATGGCTCACAGCTGGTGCAACCGCCTCCGTAACGGGCTAGACTCCTCCCGAGAGGCCGCGTCGGACCTGCTGAGGAACTACGAGAAGCTGGGCGCCCAGGCGGAGGCCTACTTCCAGGCTATGGAGTTCGGCTTCTTGTACGATGGACAACGCCAGTTGTTCCACATCGGCCATAATGCCACGACCGGGAGACTGGATGCCAACTACTACGACCTGCTGGCGTCGGAGGCCCGCATGACCAGCCTGGTAGGCATCGCCAAGGGTGACATCCCCCAGAGCCACTGGGTGCATCTCGGTCGCCCCTTCACCCTGGCTGACGGCGAACGCGTGCTTCTCTCCTGGGGCGGCAGCATGTTCGAGTATCTCATGCCGGCCCTACTGATGCGCGGCTACGAAGGTACCTTCATAGAGCAAAGCGCCCGCGCATCTGTCCGTCGCCAGATGGCCTATGGCCGGGAGAAGGGCGTACCGTGGGGCATTTCGGAGTCGGGCTACTACGCCTTCGACGCGAACATGGGCTATCAGTATGGTCCACTCGGCGTACCGGGGCTAGGGTTGAGGCGCAACCTGGAAGCGGATCTGGTGATAGCTCCCTACGCCTCTCTGCTTGCTCTGCCATTCCAACCCGAGCCAGTGATGAAGAATCTCTCCCAGTTTATCAAGCTGGGGATGCTCGGTCCGTACGGATTCTGCGAGGCCATCGACTACACGCCCTCGAGACTTCCCCCGGAGCGAAGCAGTGCGATTGTGCGCTCCTACTATGCGCATCACCACGGCATGAGCCTCCTGGCCATGACCAACTATCTCCAGCACGAAGTGATGCTGCGTCGCTTCCATGCTGATCCTCGCATCCAGAGCGTGGAACTACTGCTGCAAGAGAAGACCCCTCGGCAGGCACCGGTCGAATACGTACGGGCGGAGGCAGCCCGGCCTCTTCGCCGGGTCGAACGCGGAATGGCGAGCAGGCCATGGAGCGTATCCGTGGGCGGACCTTCGCCCCAGGTGCGTCTACTCTCCAACGGCCGGTACACGGTGCTCGTGTCCAGCACCGGCGGGGGCTACAGTCGTTGGCAAGAGATAGATCTCACGCGTTGGTGTGCCGACGCCACCATGGACGACTGGGGAGCCTGGCTGTATGTGAAGGACAGAGAGAGTGGTGCCCTCTGGTCGGCCGCCCATCAGCCGATCGGTTCTCCGGCGGAGGACGAGGAGGTGGTCTACTACGCCCACAGGGCGGAGTTCCGCCGCCGACATCACGACATCGCCTCTCGGTTGGACATCATCGTGGCGCCCGATGACGATCTGGAGATCCGTCGTGTCATCCTGACCAACCACAGCGCACGCCGCCACCACCTGACACTCACCAGCTACGGCGAAGTCATCTTGGCCCCTCAGGTACACGACCGTAGCCATCCAGCGTTCAACAAGCTCTTCATGGAAAGCGAATATCTCCCAGAACTGCACGCCCTGGTGTTTCGCCGCCGTCCGCGTGCGGCCGGCGAAGAGCCGGTCTTCCTCGGTCATGCAGTGTGCGCCAGGCATGGGGGGAGAAGCACCGATGCTCACGAGAGCGACCGCGGACAGTTCTTGGGTCGAGGCCGGACACCCCTCGATCCCCAGGCCCTCAGGGACGGCAGTTCCGGGCTCTCAGGGACCACGGGCGCAACACTGGACCCGATGTTCGCCCTCGGGGAGGACATCGAGTTGGGCCCCTACGCCACGCGGGAGGTCGCCTATCTCACCGTGGCTGCGAGGTCCCGAGAGGAGGTGCTGGCCCTGATTGAGCGCTATCGGGACTGGTCCCGCATAGAACTGGCCTTTGATCAGGCCCTCTCCCACACCGACCTCGAGTTGCGCCACCTCGACCTGACCCCGGCGGACTTGCAGCGATACGATCAACTGCTCTCCGCGATTCTCTATCCTCACGCGGCGCTGCGTGCTGACCCCTCCGTCCTGACAGCCAACACGAAGGGTCAGCCCGGCCTGTGGCCGTACTCGGTTTCCGGCGATGTTCCGATACTGCTGGTGCGCATCGGCAGCGAGGGAGGACTGACCCTGGTGCAGGAGCTGCTCAGGGCCCATGCCTACTGGCGAAGCCGACAGATGGACATCGACCTGGTGATTCTCAACCAGCAAGACATGGGGTACGACCAAGCGCTGCACGGTCAGTTACGATCGTTGATCAGCCGCCTAGGCAATGAGGCCTGGCTGAACCGACATGGTGGGGTGTTTGTCCTGTTCACTGAGCAGATGGCCCAACAGGACTTGGTCCTGTTCGAGACAGCCGCCCGAGTTATTCTGGATGGGGAAAAGGGCTCGCTAGCGCAGCAACTGGGCCAGGTACCCACCGAGCCCGCGCGTCTGCCACCGCTCTACCCGACCCTGCCCAAACCTGAGGACGTCGAGCCCACACCGCCGCTGACCCGGCCGACAAACCTTCTCTTTGACAACGGTCTGGGCGGTTTCACGGCCGACGGGCGAGAGTACGCGATCTACATTGAGCCAGGGCAGAAGACGCCGGCCCCGTGGATCAATGTCATCGCCAATCCCAACTTCGGATTCCTGGTCTCCGAATCGGGCAGCGGCTTCACCTGGGCGGAGAACAGCGGCGAGAACCGGCTCACCCCTTGGCGCAACGACCCAGTGAGCGATGCGCCAGGCGAGGCACTCTATCTCCGCGACGAGGAGACGGGGATCGTCTGGTCACCCACGCCCCTCCCGGCAGGCGCACCAGCACCCTACCTGATCCGTCACGGCGCTGGCTACTCCGTTTTCGAGCATCACAGCCATGGCCTGAAACAACACCTGCGCCTTTCTGTGGCACCAGACGCGCCGGTGAAACTGGTGCACTTGCGCCTGGAGAACGTATGGAAACGCCACCGCCGGGTCACCGCAACCTTCTACGCCGAATGGGTACTTAGTACCCACCGCGACAAGACCCAGCAGCACATTGTTCCGGAGTTCGACGCCGAAAGCCAGGCCCTCCTGGCA
>JBAVWD010000353.1:0-6531 GCA_049697655.1 Anaerolineae bacterium
AGGAACTCCAGCCCTTGCGGTTCTTAATTCCGCAAAGGTAGTATCTCCAATCCTGATGTCGTCCTGTGTTTCACGTTCGTCCAATGAGTACGGCTCCGCAGTATGCGCAGCGCACCAGACCGGTCACGGGATATGTCCGGCTGCCTTTGGGACCACCGGTCCCCCTCCGCCCAGGCCGGTGCGCCATATCAAACCTCAATCATCCTCGCACCCGACGTACCACAGCCACGGCCTCACGGGTCAACCGTGTGATTTCATCGAAGTTGCCGTCCGAGATCAGGTCGGCCTTGACGAACCAGCTGCCGCCGCAACAGTGGACGTTCGGCTGGGCCAGGTAGTCTGGGAGATTCCTCTGGTTGATGCCTCCAGTGGGCATGAACTTGACCTCCCCATAGGGGGCCCCAATGGCCTTGAGCGTGGCAATCCCGCCCATGGCCTCGGCGGGGAAGAACTTCAGGATGTTCAGCCCTCGGTCAAGCGCCATCTCGATCTCAGTCGGCGTCAGCACTCCTGGTGTTACAGGCACCCCATTCTCCAGGCACCAGTCGACCACCTTCTGATTGAATCCCGGAGAGACAACAAACTGGGCGCCTGCAGATACTGCCCTGTCAGCTTGATCAACGGATAGCACAGTGCCCGCGCCAACGATTACCTCCCGGAGGCTGGAAGAGATCTCCCGGATTGCCTCCTCGGCTGCTTCAGTCCGGAAAGTGATCTCGGCACATGGCAGCCCGCCTGCCAACAAGGCCCCCCCAAGGTTGACCGCATCCTCGCTTCGCTCGATCTTGACGACCGGCACCAAACCGAGGTCCCCCAAGGTATCAAGAAGTCCTGGCATTACGTTACTCCTTCCATAGTACGATCATCGGCATCTACACATCTGTCTAGCGTGAGGGTCCAGGAGTTTCATCATCGAGCCTCCCTGTCTTCCCCGGATAGTCGGTCACTAGTGGATCGTTGAGGCTGCTTCGTCAAGTTTGGCGAACAACTCCGGTGTTAGATCTAGATGAAACGCTTCTGCAATCATCTGACTCCACCCATGCAAGAAGTAGACCCAGCCGTCTTCCACCGTCAAGTTGCGGCTCTCGGCTTGCCGTTCGGCCTGACGCAGGAAACCTAACTCGCCTCGGTAGTTGAGTTCCCAGACGAGCCCGTTCACGGGGAAGAGGCCTTTATCGGTGACAGGCGAGCCAGGCCGATCCTTGCCCATGCCCGTAGCATTGATGACCATCGATCCAGGGGGGAATGATGCCATGATCTCGTCGTTCCTAGTCGGGTCCTCGTTGAGGATGTACTCAAACTCGATGTCTGTGTCAAGACTGGCATGAATTGCTTGTAGTTTCTCTAGACGTGGCAGACTTCGTTGGACAACGACGAATCTCTTAGGGCGGTCGGCGGGGTCGGGCAAACCTGACACGTAGACGCTGATGGCCACAGCCGAACCACCGGCCCCAATGCACATGATGTGTGCCCCGGTACGTCCCCAGTGGCCTGACTGCACAAAGGCCTCCCACGACAATCCCGCTGTGATGGGATCTTTGGCATAGCCTTCCAGGCGTCCGTCGCGCTTGGAGATGCACGAGCACTCTCTGTGGGAAGTCCTGGCTGCTAGGGAAAAGCTGGTCGAGGTCGGTAGGTAGGCGGTCGCCGGGGAGAAGGAACTCGATGCGGTCAACGACGTGGTCGGCCAAGGCGCCGCGGATGGTGGTGATGAAGACGGTGGCGAAGCCCTCGGGGTTGCGGAAGAGGTGAGACTTCTTGCGGTCGGTGATGCGGCGGAAGATGGCGTTGAGGGTGGGCCGAGTATGGAGTACAATGTTTCCGTCGGGGGCACGCACCGCGACGGCCAACAACCGACTGCCGCGCATCATCACGCCCTCAATTACCGCTTGCCCACCGTAACTAAATTCCTGTGCCATCAGACCTCTCAATGCCAGTTACCCATCAAGTGAGGGGGATTGTAGGCGTGAGCCATCTATGCGGCAAGCGGCAGCGGGGCACGACCTGAGACAAGTCGCGGGCACACGCAATTCTCGATACAATCCATCGCAGGGGCCAGCCTGCGGATAAAGCGTTTGCGCTCTGGCGATGGAGCATCCATCCCAGCGCTTCTACAGTAAACCCTGCCTCCAAACAAGACCAGAGGTCTGACCGAGAGATTGAGAGCCGGCAAGCAGTGAATATAGACCTCCTCAATCGCCCACATCGCCGCTACAATCCCCTGAGCGACGAGTGGGTGCTGGTCTCGCCCCAACGCACCGAGCGCCCCTGGCTGGGTCAGGTTGAAAAGCCCCCGCCGGAGGCACGGCCCCGTTACGACCCGACCTGTTATCTGTGCCCAGGCAACGAACGGGCGGGCGGCGTGTGCAACCCGCAGTACTCAAGCACATATGTCTTCACCAACGACTTCGCCGCGCTCCTGCCCGACGTACCTGAGGCGTCGGTTGCCTATCATCCTTTGCTGCGCGCCGAAAGTGATCCGGGAACCTGCCGTGTCGTCTGCTTCTCTCCTCGCCACGACCTGACCTTGCCACAGATGGCCGTCGAGGGTATCCGCGATGTGGTGGATGCGTGGGCAGGCCAGGTGATTGAGTTAGGACGGTCCTACCGGTGGGTGCAGGTGTTTGAGAACAAAGGGCAGATAATGGGGGCTTCTAACCCTCATCCGCACGGGCAAATCTGGGCGCAGAGCACACTGCCCAACCAACCGGCCAGAGAGGAGCGCCAGCAGCGAGCCTACTTCGAGGAATGTGGCCTGCCCCTGCTGGTGGACTATGCTAACCTGGAAGCGACCCGCCAGGAGCGCATCATTGTCGAAAACGAGGGCTGGCTGGCCGTTGCCCCCTATTGGTCGGTCTGGCCCTTCGAGACGATGTTGCTGCCCCGCCGTCATGTGCTGCGTCTGCCCGATCTGAGCAACGCCGAGCGGGATTGCTTGGCACACATCCTCAAGAGCCTGCTTACCAAATATGACAATCTCTTCGAGGTCTCGTTTCCCTACTCTATGGGATGGCACGGCGCACCCACCGATAGCGGCGATTATCCGCACTGGCAACTTCATGCCCACTTCTATCCACCGCTATTGCGCAGCGCGACGGTAAAGAAACACATGGTCGGCTACGAGATGCTCGGAATGCCCCAGCGCGACATCACTATAGAGGCCGCCGCCGCACGCCTGCGAGCATTGCCCGATGTCCATTACTTGGAAAGGGTCACTCAGGACTCATGACGCGCGAAAAGGTGCTTTCTCAGTTTCAATCCGTCTACGGCAGCACACCGCGCTACGTCATTCGTGCACCCGGACGGGCCAACCTGATCGGCGAGCACACCGATTACAACGACGGGTTTGTCATGCCTCTGGCGGTCTCGCAGGCGTTGTGGCTGGCCGTCTCCCCGCGCCCCGACGACACCATCCGGGTTTGCTCGATGGACTTCGAAAACGTCGTCTCTTCTTTCTCTTTATCCCAACTCCAAGACGACAGCCTGCCGCACTGGACCAAGCACGTGCGCGGCGGGTGGTGGTTTATGGCGCAGAGGGGCGTCAAGTTGCCGGGGGCCGACATCGTTCTCGGTGGCGACATTCCAATCGGCGTGGGCATGTCGTCCTCCGCCGCAATTGGCGTGGCAGTCGTCGAGGCCGCACTTGCCCTGAGCGAGGATGAATCCTACAGCCAGATCGAAAAAGCACTTATGGCAGTCGAGATCGAACACGAGTTCATGAACGTGCCCTGCGGAGTCATGGATCAGATCGCATCTGCCGCCGCGCGCGAAGGCACGGCCATGCTGCTCGATTGTCGCTCCCTGGAAACCACCCCTGTGGTCATCCCTGCCAGCGTCCTGGTTTTGGTCATGAACACTGCCAAGAGCCGCGAACTGGCAGGCTCGGCCTATGCCGAACGTCGCCGACAGTGCGAAGAAGCCGCCGCACTGATGGGTATATCCGCTCTCCGTGACGCCACGCCGGAAATGGTCGAGGCACGTAAGGATAGACTCGGCGAGATACGATATCGTCGGGCACGCCACGTGGTCACCGAGAACGAGCGCACGCTCGCCATGCAGCAGGTGCTCGAAGATAACGACCTCGAACGCGCCGGCGATCTGCTCAATGCCAGCCACGCCAGTCTGCGCGACGACTACCAGGTTTCAAGCCGCGAATTGGACGTAATGAGCGAACTGGCGCGTTCACGCCCCGGCTGCTTTGGGGCACGGATGATGGGCGGCGGCTTCGGTGGATGCGCGGTAGGTCTGATCCGGGCCGACGCAGCCGACGATGTGATATCCGTAGTCGAGGCCGGCTACGTCGCTGAAACGGGCCTGTCGCCTGAGTTTTACGTGTGTAGCCCGTCGGCTGGCAGCAGCGTTGAGCGGACGCAGGAGTAGAGGCTGTTGCCAGCGTATCATCCCTCTGGCCGGCAACCGCACGCAGAAGGTCATGACCACGGCCAGCGGTGAATCCACTCGACACCAGTGGTGGTAGCGGCAGTGGTCCCTCAACGTACCGGCGGCAACGTGCTGCCACTGACCCAGAGGCTAGGGCGTCGATCTAAAGCAACGGGGGAATCGCAGTGGGGAAAGAAGAGCTCGCCGACTTGCTAGAACTGATATCTCCTTGAGGCTTAAGAGAATTTGGAGTGGCTTTTATGGAAGACTTGTACTATTTGACAAAGACCGACATTGAGCTTGAGGATATAGCAGCATGTGCCGAAGAGTTCGGATATAGACACTACTATGTGACCCGTGCTTACCGCGATCTAGTGATTCATTACTCGGAGGATGACCATTGTCGATGGGCTAAGTTAGAAAAGGACAAGCTGGCGCTCGAAGACTACGAGCGAGAGCAGATGAGTGAACTGCAGCCGTCCAGCATATTTATGATCAATTACCACGCTACCTCACTGCCGAAACTGGTGGATTTCCTGAAACGCATACTGGAACGCCATGGGGGGGGTGGGTTGTGATGAAGACTGGAGAGTAAACTACACTATCGATAACATTGATGACCTTCAATGCCCGTGACCGTTTTATAGCTCGCCGATGATGTCCTCTGGCCGAGACGACCGGCTCCGAGACGATCCACTTGCCTGCACGGTCTCGACCTAGCCGGTAACCGCTCGCAAGAAGGTCGTCACCGTAGACGGCCAGCCACCACGACCAATTACGCCTACAACAGCCCCAGCGCCTCCAAATCCTCGTCCAATTGCTGCACGTGGTCATAATCGTAAACCTCGCGCGGCTCAATCCACGCATAATCAACGTGCTCGCGTTCCAGGTTCACCTGCTCAACGTCCACCGCGCACAGATAAGGGTGAACGTGCAGCGTATCGCCCCAATCGGTGTGTACCACCACGACGCGCCCCTCACGCGATGGTTCCACCTCCAGCCCCAACTCCTCGCGCACCTCGCGCACAGCCGCCTCGCCCGGCGTCTCGCCCGGACGCACATAGCCGGTCACGAGACACCACTTGCCTGGTAGATGGGGCCCTCGGTGTCCAGGATCAACCCGTCGAAATCCAGGATCAGCGCTCGAATCATTTCACTATCAGACTCTGCCCTTCCCGGCCCAGGTCCCACAGAGGCATACGATCATCACTTCCAGGCCCTAGCGCATCACAGTCCGCACCACAACCACGATCACCAACAGGGCCATCATCACCCACAGTGTCACAATGGCAGCGGCGGCCTTCCAGTTGGTGGGCTTGCCCTCGCGTATGGCTGCCTCCGCCTTCTGGCGGCACTCCGCCATCACCTCCGGCGGTATCATCCTCAGAGCCAGGGCGATACCCAGTGGGATGAGCACCAGGTCGTCCAGGTATCCCAGCACAGGGATGGGGTCCGGTATCAGATCGACGGGGCTGAAGGCGTACCCCACTACGCAGGCGGCAAAGGCCCGGGCATACCAGGGTACCCGGGGGTCTTTGTAGGCCAACCAGATGGCGTAGGTCTGCAGCTTCAACTGCTTGGCCCGCCGCTTCCATGAATCAAGAAGCCTCATTGTCGGCTGCGCCTTCCCTCGTGTCATCCCTTGGAGCCCACCAGGGTCCGCACAACGCGCGCATTGTAGCCTAACATGCGGTACTAGCCAAGGATCGTCCGCAGAGGCTGGAGGGTGGCCGTACGCCCACCCTCCCAGATGTAGGACAAGCTTGAAGCTTGTCCAACGAAACGGGGAAGATCGGAATCCGCTGCTACTCAAGGCTTGCGCTGGGCTGGGGCCCTTGATGGCCGGTTCACGAGGAAGATGCCCGCTCCCACCAGTGCCAGGCCCACCCACAATAGCAGCGGTATGGATTCCCTCAGGATCAAGCCGCTCAGCACGACCCCGAAGAGCGGGACGAGGAAGGTGAAGGCCGACAGGCGGCTCACTGAGTAGCGATGAATCATCAAGAACCAGGACAGATAGCTGAAGAAAGCTATGATCACCGCCTGATAGAAGAACGCTCCCACGACGGGTGCGCTCAGCCTCACAGGGTCACCTCGCTGGAAGAGCAGCCAGGCCACCCCCAACACAGGAATGGAAAAGAAGAGCTGAGA
>JBAVWD010000354.1:0-1753 GCA_049697655.1 Anaerolineae bacterium
GGACACAGTGGGAAGCCCAGAGCATCAGGCCGCAGCCCGACAGGTGGCCCTGGACTCCATCACCTTGGTAAGGGACGAGGGCAGCTTGTTGCCCCTCACCTCCGAGACGTCGATCCTAGTCATCTACCCCACAGGAGGGGCAGGGCTCGGCCAGGCCCTACTGGAATATGCCCCGCAAGCCACGCTTCTCGAGGTGAGCGAGAGACCCACATCGGGGGACTTCGTCCAGGCCGCAGTCCTCTGCGACGGCGCGGACCTGGTGGTCATCGGCACCCGCAATGTGATGCAGTGCCCGGAACAGGCTCAATTAGTGGAGGCTGTGGGACGGGAGACGCCGGTGATTGCCGTGGCCCTCGACTCACCATATGATCTCCTGAGCTACCCCGAGGTCTCCACCTATCTGGCTACCTATGGCCGCGCCCCTGTCTCCATGGAGGCCCTGGCCCAGGTGCTCTTCGGGATCGAGGTCCCGAGGGGCCGGCTGCCAGTGGAGTTGCCCGGACTGTACCCGGCCGGACACCCGTCGGCCGAATACCGGTACTTCCATCCGCCCCCCTCGCCACATGGGATGAACTGACCGGCCAGCCCACTCTTTGACTTTGACCTGCCTATGCCTTAGAATGCCTGGCGCGTGGAGAGGAATGACTATTGCACAGAATATCCCTGGCCCTCCGCCGCTGGAACGACATCGTCTGGGAGACCAGGCTCAAGGTGGTGCGTGTCTGGGTCCGCCTTGACGGCAAGAGCAACGGGTGGCTGGGAGTAGGCGAGCGTACCTACAAGGGGTTTACCAACCACCAGGGCAATGCCAACGCCGCAGCCATCGCCTACTACACGCTTTTCTCGGTGTTTCCCCTCACCTTGCTGCTCGTCTCGCTGGGCAGCTTCGTCTTGAACTCAGAGCAGGCACGCGAGGCGGCCATCGCCGCGGTGGGCACCTATCTGCCTGCAGCGGTGGAACTGGTGCAGAGGAACATCGAGCGCGTGCTCCAGTTGCGGGGCACGGCCAGTGTGATCGGCCTCATCGGCTTCACCTGGGCCGCCTCCGGTGTCTTCGGCAGCCTCAGCCGAGCCATCAACAGGGCGTGGGACCTGGAGCGACCCCGCCCGGCCTGGGCGGAGAGGACCCTGGCCGCCGGACTGGTGCTGCTCGTCGCCTTCCTCTTCTCCTTCTCGCTGCTCTCCACCACCGTCATCGAGGTAGCACTGCGCCTGTCCAGGGCCTTGCTAGAACAGACACATGTCACCGGCACCCCGCTGCTGGAGCTGGGCTCACGGATACTGCCCTATGTCTCCACCGTGCTACTCCTGACCTTCTTGTACGGGGTGCTTCCCTCCACCAGAGTGGCGTTGGTCGAGGCTCTCCCAGGCGCCCTCATGACCAGCTTCGCCTGGGAGGTCGCGAAGCAGGGCTTTACCGTCTACATCACGAGCTTCGCCACCTACAACCTCATCTACGGATCGCTGGGGGCAGTCATCGCCACGTTGCTCTGGTCGTACATCAGCGGGGTCATCATTCTGCTGGGGGCGGAGTTCACGGTCCAATACGCCAGGAGACGACGAGGACAAGCACCACCTATCTTCTACCATGAGCCCAAGAGATAGCGAGGTGGATTCGCAGGGAAGCAGGTCGTCCTAGGGCAAGAGGTAGATCTTGTTCATGGCGATGAGGAAGAAGCAGCCCAAGACCACGATGTCCAGGTAGAACAGAAACGCCAGTACCATCCAGTGTTGGATGCCTATCTTACCTTCC
>JBAVWD010000355.1:0-3490 GCA_049697655.1 Anaerolineae bacterium
CAGGTGAGCCGCTCTGACCTTTTCGCGTCATTCGCCGTCCCCATTCTCGACGCACTGGCTGTCCATCAACCGAGTTTGCCCTGGAGCGCTTCGCGCTTTCGCGATACAATCCCCTCGCAACTACACATCAACCAATCGATGATGTCAGTCGACTTTGCGAGATAGGGCGGCGTCTGGAACGCGAAGGCGCGAATGAGGGCGAATGCCACGAATGGGGACGAGATGAGCCGCTCTGACCCTTTCGCGTCATTCGCCGTCCCCATTCTCGACGCACTGGCTGTCCATCAACCGAGTTTGCCCTGGAGCGCTTCAATGCCCTGACCATGGCCCTCGGCCCTTGCGCCAGATGGTCAAGTCGGACAGCTCTCGCCGAGCAGTGGCCTCTCACATCCCGAAGTCGTAGATCCCGTCCTCGAGGGGCCAACTCCGCCCGCACACCCCACACAGGAGGGCGGCCGGCGTCTCTTTCAGCTCCTCGTTCCCACAGGCGGGGCAGCGGAATAGTCTCTCACTGATCTGACCCTTTTTGTCGGCTCGCGCCAGGAGGAACATGCTCGGAGCAAGCTTCAGGGACGCCGTCGGCGACTGGAGGGCCCCGTCTGCACGGATCAACCAGGAGTGGGGCACGACTCTCTTGAGCAGACCCAGGCGCAGGGAGGAGACCGCCAACCCCTTCTCCAGGGTGAAATGGGCGCCGCACAGCAGTTGCTCGATGTAGGAGGGATGGAAGTTGAAGTGCAGAGGGACGTACTCCACGGGCTCGGGGGAGAAGGGTTTGCGGCGGGAACGGCCGAGCACGTGACGGAGGATCTCCTTCAGGTTCCGCTTGTTGGCGTATTCCAGAATGTATCGGCCCCCTGGGCGGAGGATCCGTTGGATCTCTCCGAAGGCGGCTGCAACGTCGGTGAGATGGTGCAGTACGCGCACGGTGAGGGCCACGTCCAGCGCATCGCTGGCGAGGGGCAGACGATAGATGTCCCCCACCACGAAGAGGAACCGACGATCAGCACCCAGACGCTGCCGAGCCTCATGTAGCTGGGACTTGGCGGGGTCGAGCAGAATCACTCGCTCGTACCCACGATACATGTCCCCCAGACGACCGTAGGCGGCCCCTATCTCCACCAAGCGCTCGCCCCGCGCCGGCACTAGCTTCTTTAGAGCGATCCTCTCGACGGCGTCCTCGTAGTCACGCCCGGCCCAGAAGACACCCTCGTAATCGTAGCCTTCGTAGTCGCAGAGGCGTCTTGGCGATTCAGCCATGTTTCACGTGAAACAGAGATCCGCTAGGCCCAGCACTCGGCCAGTACCCAGGGGAAGGGGTACAGAACCTTTTCCACCTCAAAGTACCTCCCCACCATGTGCCGGAACTGCCCTGCCGTCCACAGGTGTATGTGCTCAGGATCGTTTCCCCAGGCCCTCACGTTCTTGCCTCGCAGGAAGTTGGAGAGCATGAAGAAGGGTTCGTTGGGCACGCTGATCAGACACCGCTGGCCAGTCACCCGTCGCAGCTCCTCCAGGGCAGGAACAGGCTCGGCCAGATGCTCCAGCACCTCCAGGCATAGCACGAGATCGAAACTTGCACTGGCGTAGGGAAGCCGACGTATGTCCCCCATCTGAAACAAGACCCCAGGATGCTTCTCCTTCGCCTGACGGAGTGCCGGCCAGTCGTAATCCAGCCCCTGAATGCGTAGCTGACCGTCCGCCCTCAGCAGGTAATCGATGGCAAAACCCTCGCCGCAGCCCACGTCGAGAATGGAACGAGCGTGCGCCGCTCCCACCAACTCCCCCACGCGACGGTGGAAGTGCCAGATCAGCAGGCGCTGCAGCGGATTCCGGCTCTCATACTTCTGGAGATTGCCTCGCCGGCTGTACTGTCCGCTTCTAACCTCGGGCACAAGGCCGTCCATACTGGGTCCTCTCCAACCCCGCGGCTCCCCTCTCGATCCGCGGCACACCAGCCGTCCCGCGCCTGTCGCCAGACTCATGCCTCCGCGCCATGCGCCTTCCTCTTCCCCTCCCCGAAGGTGCTCCCGCGCTCGATCCTCTTCCCCATAGCGGGATGGCTGTACAGCAGCAGCTCCACCCAATACTCCGGGTCCACGTCGGCCAGATTCTGATTGGCCAGCCTCACCATGGCCGAGACGAAGGCCTTCGGATTCCCAGCCGTCCTCAGGGCATATTCGTCAGCCAGGCCCTCCCGCCACCTGGAAAACGCGTTCCCCAGCGGCGTCGTCACAGCCAGAAAAGCTCCCACCACCAATCCTAGGAGGGGCATCCCCGCCACGTCATCCACGCCCGACAAAACCTGCGCCCGCGCCGCCCAGTTCAACGCCAGATGGGTCAGGTACAACCCCCCAAAGGTCAACGCCGACTGGAGGAGCATCCCCCACCACATGTCGTGCGCCACATGATGGCCCAGTTCGTGCGCCAGAATGGCCTCTATCTCATCGGGCCCATACTCCGCATACAGCGTGTCGCCCAACACGATGCGCCGCGTATTCCCCAGCCCCATGAGCATGGCATTGGCGGCGCTGGTCTTGCTACTCAGATCGATGGTGAACACGCCCCTGACCCCGGTCCGTGCCCGAGCCGCCAACCTCTCCAACCGACCCACCAGCTCCTCGTCCGTTAGAGGTTCCACCTTGTAGAAGAGCGGCACCAAGAGCACCGGCGCCAGAGTGGCCAAGACCACTGTGAGCAACACCAAGAACACGCCCGCTATCAGCCACCACAGGTGGGGGGTCACCCTGAGCAGGTAATAGATCACCTCCACCACGACCAGGCCCAGAGCCAGGCCCACCACACCACCTTTCACCTGATCCACAAACCAGCCGCGCCGCGTCTCGTTGGACAACCCATACCGGTGTGGGAGTACGAAGCTCCCGTAGTACCCCACAGGCAGCATGAGCAACCCATAGCCCACCGAAAGGAGCACGAAGTAGCCCGCCACTGCCCACAACGGAAACGCGGTGTGGGCCGAGACCCATCCCTTCAACTGCACGGACATCCCCGTCAGCAGCAACGCCAGCACGAATCCTCCCCCCAGGCCCATGTCCACCACCATCAGCCGGTATCTCGACCTGGCGAAGGCCTTGGCTTCCCTCTGCCGCTCCCCATCGATGTCCTCCGGTGTCAGCATCCGCCCGCAGCTCCGTCCCGTCCCCGTACACCGCCCGCGCCCCACCGGCAGTGTATAGACATCCTGGCCCAGTTGCCTTCCGACTAGTCAGGTGGTATACTTCGAAGTCGCCCGTCATGATAGCATAAAGGGTATACCCGGTCAAATACCCCTCTGTGTCTATGGCGCCTGTGCACGCGGAGCTGACAATGGCCGAAGGCAAACACTGCCTGGTCACTCTCACTACCGACTTCGGCATGGAAGATGGCAATGTCGGGGTGATGAAGGGGGTCATCCTGGGCATCAACCCCCATGCAGCGATCATTGACCTGAGCCATGATATTCCTCCCCAGGGCATAGCTGACGCCGCGT
>JBAVWD010000356.1:0-2718 GCA_049697655.1 Anaerolineae bacterium
GGCTGAGAGACTTAACCCAGGAGTGCATGGAGATCCCCTGTCCCTGCTTCTCCCCGATCTTCGCGTAGGCTCCGCCAGCAGCCAGGGGTACCGAGCCCTCGACCACTAGAACATAAGCTCCCTTGGCGTGATCTCGCGTCCTTTCCAGTTCGGCCACTGCAGAATCGCCGGCTCCTGCCATGACTGTGGGATGAAAGCGGACGTTCAGGTGCTTGCCGGGGATAATTTCGTCGATGAGGATGTTCCTGAGACTGGGGCTCACCGAGTTCAGCAACGACACGGAGCAACCGGTGCATCCGCTTCCTTGAAGCCAGAGCACGGGGTACTCCTCAGTCTTGGACTTCGCCATTTGCCACATCTCCTATTCGTGATCATGTGACTCTATGCGCAGATCCTCTCGAAGAAGTCTGCGCGGACCGCCATGTCGACTGGTGGACCAGTCCCTCGCGGGTGTGATCTCCAGCAACCGATCCAGGCGTCCCTGTGCCTTGAGACGATCATAGATGAGCTGCCAGGCGCAGGGGACTTCCGGATCTATCTCGCATTTTCCCTGCTGCGACCCTCCGCACGGGCCATTGAGCAGGCTCTTTGCGCACCGCGCGATGGGGCAGACACCTGCGGTCAAATCCAAGAGACAGTTGCCGCACGCAGCGCAGCGCTCGGTCCAGAGTCCATGCTCCTCTGGAAGTCCCAGGAACGTGGTGTTGACGGCCGGAGCAGCTATAGCGTCGGGAAAACGCTCGACTATGGCCTGAACGCCGATGCCGCAAGCCATGGACAGGACTAGATCGTGACTCTCAACCTCGGCCTTGACGGCGTCCAGGAATTCCCACTCGCATTGTCTCTGCACGGTGGCCTCGTCGAAGACTTTCTCCTGTCCATCGATCCTGGTGGCCATCCGCAGGCTCGACGCAAGGATGCCCACCTCCTTCTCGCCGCCCGCGAAGCAGACCGTCACGCAGGTGCCGCACCCGAGAACGAGTATCCGTTCGTACTCAGCCACCAGATTCTTGATCTCCTCCAGAGGTTTCTGCTCGCCGATGATCATCGGTCCCTCTCCCTTTCTCGCAGGGGGCTCGGCCCGAGTTCTCTCATTCTCTCGGTCATGCCGGTGGTCAGCTGTGCGAATTCACGGCCCATGGCCGACGAGACGAAGTGCATCTCCAGCCGGTCAGAGCCAAGGCCAATCTTGTCCAGAAGACCCTTGACATAGGCTACTCTGCGCTCGGCTCTCACATTACCTTCCAGGTAATGACAATCGCCCACCAGTCAACCGGCCACCAAAACGCCATCTGCGCCGTGTTCGAAAGCCTTCAGCACGTGGATGGCGTCGAGCTTCCCAGTGCAGGGCAGTCTGACGATTTTGACGTTCGTCGGGTACTGCACGCGCAGGGAACCGGCAAGGTCAGCAGCCGCATACGCACAGTAGTGACAGCAGAAGGCGACAATCTGTGGCTCGAAGTCGTTCATCTCTCCTTCTCAAGCAGGCTGCAGTTCGTCGACGAAAAGGGCTTCTGCCTCCGCCGTCACCTGTTGATCTCGATAGTGCATCAGCTGGATGGCTTTGGCCGGGCACTCTGCGGCGCAAATGCCACAGCCCTGGCAGGCAGCGATTTCGATGTGGGCCGCGCCGAGGACGCCCCCTGCTCCTCTCAGCGTGCGTTCGATGATGGGCACGTTGTAGGGGCAGACTCTCACGCAGGTGAGGCATCCTGTGCACTTCTCCGGCTCCACGACCGCGACTACGCCGCCCGCCTGGAGGGTGGCCTGGCTCAGGATTGTCGCCGCGCGCGCTGCTGCCGCTCGCGCCTGCACGATGGATTCTTCGAGGAACTTGGGGTAATGTGCAGCGCCGGCGACAAACATGCCCTTGGTGACGAAGTCTACCGGCCTTAGCTTGATGTGCGCTTCCAGGAAGAAATCGTCTAGACCACACGGCACTTTCAGTAGCGAGGCGAGTTCCCTCGCTCCCTGGGCCGCCACCATGCCTGTGTTCAGAACGATCAGGTCCGGGCTGACTTTGATCTCCTCAGCCAGGACAGGCTCCCAGAACCGCACTTCGAGGCCACCGTCTGCCGTCACCAGAGGCATTCGGGAATCATTGTACCGTGTGAAAATGATGCCTTCTTCAAGCGCTTTGCGGTAGTGTCTCTCTTGGAACCCATATGTCCTCATGTCCCTGTGCAGGATGTGGACGGTAGCTCCAGGGCTCAGTTGCCTAATCTTCAGTGCGTTCTTGATGGCTCCTGCACAGCAAATCCGGCTACAGTACCTCGTACCTGGGCCCACGCAGAGGATCATCACCACATTCTGCAACTTAGATATGGCCTGGGGATCGTTGGCCACCAGAAGCTCAAACTCCTGCTGGGTGAGGATTCGCTCGTCTTGGCCGTAAAGATACTCTTCCCCTCGGTACTCCTGTGTCCCGGTGGCCACAACCACCACTGCGTGCTCCACCGCGCTTTCCTGTCCGCTACTGCGTATGCGCGAGGTGAAATTGCCGACGAAGCCGGATATGCCTATCAGCTCCGCATCCCGATGTACGGTGATGAGTTGATGGCCTTCCAGGCGCTCAGTCAAGTCCCTTAGATAGGCCTGAGGATCGAGATCGTCTAGGGTGTAGCGCACCTTGCGCAGGTTTCCACCAAGCTCCTCAGAGCGCTCGAGGATGTGCACCGGAAAGCCCTGCTCGGCGAGGGAGAGAGCGGCATTCATCCC
>JBAVWD010000357.1:0-2770 GCA_049697655.1 Anaerolineae bacterium
CCCTCTTTGGCAGGCTGCCTCTGGAAGACCTGAAGCGCATAGCCGACTCGACAGGGCAGACCAGCTACCGACAGGGAACCATGATCTACCACCAGGGAGAGTTGAGCACCACCCTCTACGTTATTGAATCGGGCCGCGTGGCCTTGCTGACGAAGAGCGGAGAAGCGGAGAGTCAGGTCATCACCCACCTGGGGCCCGGCGATTTCTTCGGCGAGCGGTCGCTCCTCACCGGCCGGCCTCGAGACACGAGCGTTCAAGCAGTGGAGGATACAAGGTTCCTCTACCTGAACAAGAGAGACTTCGACAGGCTCTTGGGAGCGCTGCCCTCCGTCAAGAAAGCCCTGATCCTCGAGGCGAAGGCACGAGAACTGACGCTCACTAAGCGTCTCCCCTGGCAGCGCGAAGGAGAGATCCTTCTGGCCCTAGCCCGCAAGCATCCGTACGCCTTCGTCCGCTCCCTGTGGGTACTCGTATTCCCCCTCATAGTCCTGGCGGCGGTTCTCGCTCTGGCGCGTGTCTTCGACTGGCCCAGTATCTTGGTCTATCTGACCTGCGCGGTCGTCACAACCTGTGCCGCAGGGTTAACTCTCTGGCTGTGGGCCGACTGGCGGAACGACTACTACGTGGTCACCAGCAAGAGAGTGGTGCACATGGAGAAGACGATCCTCCTTAGAGAATCGCGAGACGAAGCTCCTCTGGAGAGCATCCAGGACATCTCTATCCTCATGCCCAGCATCGTCGGGCGTTTGCTAGGCTTCGACGATCTGAGCATCCAGACCGCCGGAGCCAAGGGCAGAGTAACCTTCAGCACAGTGAGTCATGCCACATGGATGAGGGACAAGCTGTTCCAGCAGCTGGATCGGCTGAGAACAGAAGAGAAGGCCGAACAGAAAGGGGCTATTCGGCACAGACTGCAGATGCAGCTGGGGCACCCCGAGCTGGAGTCGCTGGTCGCCGCCGACAGCGAGCACCTATCGCCCAAAGAGGCGGCACCGACTCCGCAGACCGTGAACGACAAGCGACTGAGTTTGCGAGGCCTGCTCAGCGCGCTCCGTGGCTATCTGGTACCGCACATGCGCATGGAGCGAGACGGCGTAGTAACCTGGCGCAAGCACTGGTTCAGGCTAATCGACAGGACGGCTGGCTCGGTCATCTTGCTCTTCGTCTTGGTCCAGCTGGCCTTGGCAGCCCGAGCTGACCTGCTCAGCCCCCCGCCACACCTCCGAGACCTCTTCTGGACTGTTTCTCTCCTGGGCGTAGCTGTGAGCCTGTTCCTCATCTGGTATAGATACGAGGATTGGCGGAACGACATCTACCAGCTCACTGACGAGCGCATCATCGACGTGGAAAGGCTACCTCTGGGCCTGCGCGAGGAGCGAAGGGAAGCCAGCTTGTCCATGATCCAGGACATCGGATACGAGATCCCAGGCCCCATCGCCAATCTGCTCGACTACGGAAACGTGGTCATCGAGACTGCGAGTAGAGAAGCCGTCTTCACTTTCTCCTGGGTGCACCAGCCTCGTCGCGTCCAGGAGGAGGTGTTCGCCAGAATGGACGCGTATCGAGAGAGGGAGAAACAGGGCCAGAGGGAGCGGAGGGCCGATGAGCTTCTCGATTGGTTCGGCACCTACGCCGACCTGTCGCGGCAGCAAGACCCCCCAGCGAACGAGAGAGGCGAGTAGACGGTCGCGAAAAAAGCAAAAGGGGACGTGACCCAGGCCACGCCCCCTTCCCTTTCCTACCTATTCCCCCTTCGAGCGCCTCCTGCGACGCCTCCTCAGGTACCAGACCAAGCATACCAAGATGAGGGGTAGCAGCAGGATGGCCGCCAATGGCAGGAAGAACAGGACCACCCAGATCATAACAGTGCTGAGGCCCTTGAGGGCATTCACCAGGGTGCGGAGCGCGTCCCTGGCCTGCCTCAGCGGCTCCCAACCCGGCTCCACGACAGGCTCCTCAATCTCCTCCGGCGTGACCGTGATGGTCAGGGTCGCTAGCTCAGAGGCATTCTCCAGGTACTGCATCCTACCCTTGATCTGCTCAATCTGCATCCTTACGTTGGTGATCTCGTTGTAGATGGCCAGTATGCTCTCCGCGTCCTTGTGGGTTTCCTGGGCCGAAGCCAGCAACTCTAGTAGTTCCTCTTCGGCCACCTCCAGATTGTTGAGACGTGCCTCGAGATCAACGTACTCCTCGGTGACGTCCTGACCAGAGGCATTCTCGCTTTCCACCTCTATCGCCAACTCCTTGATGCGCTCCCTGGCCTGGTCAAAGGAAGCAGCGAGAATCCGCACCGTGACTGTCGCAGCCATCTGGTCATCCTGGCGCCAGCTTTGGAGATCGGAGACGTAGCCACCGAGTTCACTGGCCAGTCGCTCGATGGCTTCGAGTGTCTCTTCTGTATCCTCTACCACGATGGCCACGCTACCCGTGCGCACGATCATTCGATCACCGACGATGTCCTGAGTCGCCCAGGCAACCGCCTGGCCTTCCTCCATGGCCTGTGGTACTTCCGCAGGGGGAGGCATCGCTGGCACCAACTCTCGAGACATCTCGTCTGCTCCCCCTACTCCCACAGGAGGGGGCGCTGGAGCGGCCATCCCACACCCGACCGCTACCGTCAAGAGTGCGAGTATGAGGATCAACAGAACGGCTCTTCTTATCATCTTAGTTTTCCTCCCATCTGTTCTCTACCCCTAAGACGGGCACTGAGGCTGAAAGGTTCCCTCACCTCGACTACCAGCCGAAGCTGAGCCGACCGATGAGGCTC
>JBAVWD010000358.1:0-1923 GCA_049697655.1 Anaerolineae bacterium
GGATAGATGAGGCGGTATATGGCAACGACCATCCCGAAGTGGCGACGGATCTGAGCAATCTGGGCCTGGTTCTGAGGGAACTGGGGGACCTGAAAGGGGCGCGGGAGTGCTATGGGCGGGCGCTGGCTATCCGCCGAAGAGTCTACGGCGAAGAGCACCCGAAGACCCAGAAGGTTATGGGTAGCCTCAGGGCACTGGGGCAAGGCTAGGAGACGTGGTGCTCGCGCCAAGGGCAAAGGCGTGGACTGCGGAGCCGCCTGTGCCAGGCGTGGGATAGGCAAAGAGCATGGTCAGTCCCGAAGGGACTTGATAGAGGTGGCGCGGGAATGAACTCCCGCGCATGTGTGCGCTGCGCACGGATCCGAGAAGAGCCCCCCGCAAGTCGTGCGACCTGCGGGGGGCTTCAGGAGGAAGAGAGCCGTCAGGGCACCAGCTAATAGGTCAGCAAGGGACCTGGCACGCCTGTTCCACATCCAACCCGCTGGGGGTGCCGGCCGGACAAGCGGGATCCCATCGCTGGAAGTGCCGGGAACAGAGTCTCAGGCGACTCTACGCCAAGACCTCAATGCGCTCCACCCACTTGACCCACTTGAAGCCGAACTGGTGCCGGGCGACCAACCTGGTGGGGTATCCGTGGTCGGTAGGCAAGGTCTCCCCATTCACCTCGTAGGCCAGGAAGACCCCGTCCGCCATCGCTTCATCCAGCGATAGCTTCTGCGAGTAGTCGTCTCCGGCCAAGAGGCGAACCGTGGACGCGTCAGGCGAGAGGCCTGCTTCTTCCAGAATCAGGCTGAGGGGCGTGCCGGTCCACTCGGCGTTGTCCCAGAAGAACCCGGGGCAGATGAGAAGCACTGTCTCTGTCACCTGTGGACGGTCCAGCAGGTCTTGATAGGTGAGGCTGAGGGGGTTGTCCACGAGGCCGTCCACCACCAGGCGATAGGAATCGATGTCGTACTCTTGCGTTTGGCCGGTGTGATGCAACTCCCCCACCGGAGTGATGGGCAAGGTGGTGTTGTCCACATCAGCCGGGTGCATCTGCTCTATGCCGACGGGCACAGCCTCGCTGTCTCCGCCCGGCGACGTTGCGGATGGAGGCGGCGACTGTTCACCAGGGGCAGGCCGGGTAACGTCGTCTGGTGCGGTCGCGGATGGGGGCGAGGACTGCTCCGCAGAGGCACTGGGGGTAGCGTCGCCTGGTTCCGTTGATGGTGACGCACAGGAGACCAGCGCCACGATGAGCAGGGTCCCCAGCAGTAAGCGCCTGATATCGTTCCCATTCAAACTGATCATCGTATCTCCAGATTCACGAAGGTGTACTACCATAATTATAACAAAGTGGAGCCAGTTAGTCCATTTCTTGTCCCATTGACAGAGACGCTGCAAAGCAGGTAGAATGACCTACATCTTCGCGGGAAGGGAAGGAGGAGGCATGATGCGCAGAGCCCTCGTTTTCCTTGGTGTGGTTGTTGGCTGCATCCTGCTTGCGGTCGTGGCTATTGTTCTCGTGGGCGGCTCCCTGTTGGTCCGGCGGACCTTCCCCACCATTGACGGCGCGGTGCAGGTTCCTGGCCTGTCTTCCACGGTGGAGGTCTACCGTGACAGGTGGGGCGTGCCTCATATCTACGCACAGAACGTGGAGGACCTGTTCTTCGCCCAGGGATACGTGACAGCGCAGGATCGCCTCTGGCACATGGAGTTCAACCGTCGCGCCGGCAGCGGCACCCTCTCGGAGGTTCTGGGGGAGGCCACGCTGGATACGGACCGTTTCATACGGACCCTGGGCTGGAGGCGCGTGGCTGAGGAGGAGATAGACCTCCTGAGCGAGGAGGCGCTGACCATGCTGGAGGCCTACTCCGCGGGCGCGAACGCCTTCATAGACGGCCATCGGAGTAGCCTGCCCCTGGAGTTCACCATCCTCGGGTT
>JBAVWD010000359.1:0-3326 GCA_049697655.1 Anaerolineae bacterium
GTCATGACGGATGCTGAACGTCTTCTCCCCTATGTGATTCAGGGCATCCAGGACCAAGAGGGCACACCGACCAGGACAAGGGTCCTGAAGGTGATCTACCTCATAGACGTTGAGCACTACAGGCGACACGGGCGGACATTGACCGGGTGGCAATGGGTGTTCCATTACTTCGGCCCATATGCCTTCGAGTACCAGAAGCTACTAGACAGTCTCAGCATTCCACTTATTGAGGAACAGCAGGGCCTCACCCACGATGGCAGGCAGTTCTACAGGTACTCCGTGGTGGTCGACCAGGAACTAGGCGACATCGTCACATATGGCGAACGCGTTGTCATCGACGACATCATCTCGCGCTGGGCTCTTGAGGACTTGAATCTCCTTCTCAACCATGTCTACTTTCGAACTGAACCCATGATTGATGCCGCGCCAGGCGAGCCGCTCGATTTCCGGAAGATTCGCAGGGAGGGACCTACTCTTCACCTCCATGCTAGCGACATCTTGATCGAGGCGCAGCACAGAGAACAGTTCCGGCAGCGTTTGGTCGAAAGCCGACTCCAGCGCCACGCGAGGACAGAGAGGATGGCATCCATGTTGCCCAAGCAGTCCCCTGAGGCAGATAGGTTGTATCGTGATGCCATGGAGAGTAGGGATAGTGAGGAAAGCCAGCCCATTCCGGATGGACTGCGGGTCGACGTAGAATAGCGATCCGGGAATCCCAGTGGAAAAAGTAGCTGCACTCGATCTGATAGATAAATACTACGTGGGTGCGACCAACAAGCAGCAAGATCAGTACCCACGCGGACACATCTATTGGTGCCCTTGCTGCTATTTCGATGAAGAAACTACAATACTCCGTCCCAGAGGAACAGACCCCTACGGCAAGAAGCCTCCCCTGTTCGAGACGCAAAAAGTGGACCCCAGGAGATTCAATGACCCAGTCCACCCACCTGTCTTAAGGCCCAAGCTCGAAGCTGACGAGGAGTTCTTGGTACTCCGGGCCAAGAACAGGCCCGTTATTGTCCTGTCGTCCCAGTCGCAGGCGTGGAGAACGCGCGATGGCAGGGAAAGAATTCCCTGCATGTTGGTAGCGCCGGTCTACTCGTTCCATGAGGACGACCCGGCCGAATGGAAGCTGTGGATGAGGGCGCTCAGATACCCAGACCTGTTCTGGCTTCCTCAGGATGATACGGTGGGTATGCAGGAGTCGTTCGTGCGCTTTGATCGCATACACGTCGTCCCCCAGAGATGGTTGCGACGAAAGGGCGTGCGCCTTCATCAGGATGCGTTAGACGTGCTCACCGACTGGTTCCGGTTCTACCTCACGGCAGAACCGGACTATTTAGAGGAACATCGAGGCAAGCTCTTGCGGGCTGTCCAAGAACAGCTCACAAACCCAGGCAACTGAATTTGTGGGTCTGTTCAGCCAACCATGGCTGCCCGCGCAGGCACTCTGATGGCCAGCATGATTGCCGGCCGCAGCCGGTGCCCCACCCCCTGACCCCCGCCAGTACCTTGGTGACACCACCACCTCACCCGGTCCCTCGCTCTGTCGCCAATATCAACTCTACACAAATGCTATAGTGTCAATATCAAGCCAAAACTGGCGACACCTGTTGCACTCGCCCCACTTCGCCTGCCCCTTCCCCAACCTCGCCGCCAGGCCAGTTGGCGGGCCGCCGCCCTCCCGGCGTGTACACTCTGAGCGCTTCGTGGCCTCGATGGGCTGTCTCCCGATGTTTACGAAATCGCTGTACCCAGCGCGCTTCAGCATATCCTTCATCAGCAGCGGACGCTGCTCAGAACTTCAAGGTTGTGCCCACGGCGCCGAGCAGGAATTGGCCCGGCATCTCCTCGGCAAAGCGGCGTGTGGCCTCGAAGCCGGTACAGTGACAGGGCATGATTAGCTGCGGGTCCAGGGCCTTCAACTCCCCAATCGTGCGGCTGATCACGTCCTCGGCTGCCTCCTCGAGATTGACAGGAAGGGACTTGTGTTGCACAATACAGGCGTCCTTAAGCGTGATGCCGCTGGGATTCGCGAAGGAGAGCGATTGATTTCATGTTGGAACACGATCCAGGTTCGTGAGGCGTATTGCCGCGCCGAGCAAGTCCGCGAGAGGGCAAGGTGGGTACGGATAGAGGACCTGGGATAGAGTGGTAGGATGAGCACGTTACGGCCTGATACTCATCCGGACATTGAACGCTTGCAGGTCGAGCGGCTACGGCAGATGCCGACCTGGCGCAAAATGGCACTAATGGCCGAAATGGCCGAGTCAGTGCGTACCCTGGCCCTGGCCGGGCTGCGCCAGCGCTACGCCACCGACACCCCTGCCCAGCGCCGCCGCCGCCTGGCCGACTTGCTGCTGGGACCAGAGCTGGCAGCCCGCGCCTATGGTGCCTCGCCGGAGGAAGGCTGATGCTCCCTGAACAGATCGCCGTAACAACGATCGTGGCCGAGGCACTGGAGGCTCTCGGGGTGCTGTATGCGATTGGCGGTTCCTTTGCCAGCGCCCTGCACGGGGTGATGCGGGCCACTATGGACGCCGACCTGGTGGCCGACATGCGCCAGGAGCACGTCGCGCCCTTTGTTGAGGCGCTGGGTGAGACATTCTATGCCGATGCAGAGATGATGCGCGAGGCCATCGGCCAGCACAAATCCTTCAATCTGATCCACCTGGATACCATGTTCAAGGTGGACGTGTTCGTCGCCCGACCCCGCGACTTTGACCGCGCCCAATTGGCCCGCCGCCAGTTGCACCTGCTAGCGGAGGATCCGGAGCGCAGGGCCTACGTCGCCAGCGCGGAGGACACGGTTCTCGCCAAACTGGAGTGGTACTGGTTGGGCGGTCAGGCATCGGATCGCCAGTGGCGCGACGTGCTGGGCGTGCTCAAGGTGCAGGGCCAGCGCCTCGACCTGGCGTATATGCGCCACATGGCTGCCGGGTTGGGCGTGCAGGATCTGTTGGAGCGTGCCCTTGAGGAATCCGTCTGAACTGGTGGCTTTGATGGGCTGGGTATCCGCGTCTACGCCGTAGCTGTACCCGGCGCGCTGGAGCATGTCTTCCATCAGCAGCAAATGCTGCTCAGAACCTCAAAGTTGTGCCCACGGCGCCGAGCAGGAACTGGCCCGGAATCTCCTCGGCAAAGCGGCTGGTGGCCTCGAAGCCGGTACAGTGACAGGGCATAACTAGCTGCGGGCCGAGGGCCTTCAACTCTCCAATTGTGCGCCCCACCACGTCCTCGGCAGCCCCCTCCAGGTGGAAGCCCCCTACGACCGCCCACACCTGTTCCACACCACTTATCTCCTGTGCATACATGACAGTATTCAC
>JBAVWD010000360.1:0-1676 GCA_049697655.1 Anaerolineae bacterium
CTGCACGATAGAGGATGACTTCCAGGAGTTGCGCGACAAATGGGTGGCGGCAGATGCCGTCATCTACTCGGTTCCAGTCTACCACATGGGTATTCCAGGCCAGCTAAAGTGCTTCATAGACAGACTGGGGAACTCCCTCCTCTCCTTCTATGGGGGAGTTCTGTCCAGGAATCTCAAGACCGTGGGCGTGGTGGTACAGGGCAGTCACATCTTCGCTGGCCAGGAGCAGGTGATGACCGCGTTGCTCAACCATGCCGTGCTCATGAGTTGCGTCCCCGTTGCGGGGGACTTATGGCAGTCCTACCTCGGGGCGGCCGGCTGGACGCGCGACCAATCGCACAAGGATAGCCTACGCCGTCTATATGATGAGGGAGAAGCGGATGCAGAGATCGCGGTAATCGCAGCAGATGGCTTGGGCAAGCGAGTTGTGCAGATGGCATTGGTGATCAAGAGCGGTGGACTCATCCATCGTGAGATGCTGGAAGAGGACGGCTCGTACACCGTTTTTCTCAGCCGCCTGGCTTCCGGAGAGTGAATTCGGGGATAGGAGGGATGATGGACACACTGAACATCGACGCGGAGAAGTGTACAACTTGCATGGCTTGTGAACTGGCGTGCTCGTTCGCTCACGAAGGGGCGTTCGTGCCCACGCTCTCGCGCATCCGCGTCGTGCGCCTCATGGGCGAGGGCGCAAACATTCCTGTTGTCTGCGTGAATTGCGCTCGTCCTGCCTGCGTCGAGGTGTGTCCCTCCGGGGCGGCGTACATCGACAGAACTGTTCCCGTGGTGAGGGTCAACGAAGAGGATTGCATCGGGTGTGGGGAATGCGTCAAGGCTTGCCCCTTCGGCGCGGCGGACTTCAACAAGGAGAAGGAAGTCGCCCTCATTTGCGATCTCTGTGACGGGGACCCGGCTTGCGTTGAACACTGCATCTATGGAGCTTTGACCTTCGAGCCAGTGCAGAGCCTTGCCCAACGAAAGCGTCGCGTCACGGCCGAGGCTTACGCACAGAGAGACAAGGTGTCTTGAGAGGAGAGCCATGATCAGAGACATCGGCGCGCAGAGGATACTGAATGTGGACCTGAGCTCCGGCCGGACCTGGCTGGAGGAAGTGGACCGTGAGGACCTGTTGCACTTCCTGGGTGGGAGGGGCATCAACGCCAAGCTATTATACGAGCGCGTCCCCAAAGGAATCGACCCTCTGGGTCCCGACAACGTGCTCATCTTCGGGCCGGGTACCCTGACCGGGACCAGTGCTCCTTCGTCCGGTCGTACGTCGGTAACGTGCAAAGGTCCTGCGACGGGGTTATACCTGAAGGTCAGCGTCGGCGGGCACCTTGGTGCGGAGCTGAAGTACGCTGGCTACGACTACTTGGTGATCCACGGTAGGGCGGAGAATCCGGTATTCATATGGATCGACGACGATGCGGTGGAGTTACGCGACGCGCGCCATCTCTGGGGTTTGGGCACTCGCGAGGCCGATCGGCTGATCCGGGAGGAGCTAGGGGACGACGAGATAGAAACGGGCCTCATCGGCCCTGCTGGGGAGAACAGGGTGCTTTTCTCATGCATCATCTTCTCTCTGTACAACTCCGCCAGTCGCGGTGGAGTAGGTGCGGTGATGGGTTCCAAGAATCTGAAGGCCATCGCTGTACGCGGCACAGGTGGGTTGAGAG
>JBAVWD010000361.1:0-2819 GCA_049697655.1 Anaerolineae bacterium
GCCAACAGATGGCCCAGCGGGAGCTCCGCCGTGCGATCAAAGTTGGGCAAGTACCAGACGAGGGTCAAGACGGCCCCTGCTACGGCGGAAACCCCCATCCACTTCCGGTCCAGGTGCAGCGATCGCAGACTGCCCCTCGCATTGGACAAGAGTCCTGCCCTCAAGAAAACGACCAGCAGTGCAGGGAACACAAATAGCGAGAACGTCCACTTGGTGAGTAGGCCCAGTCCCGCGCTCAGCCCAAACAACAGGCTGTACAATCTGTGACTGAACCCCTGGCTCAGGAGAAGCAGCCAGATGCTCAATGCCACCATGGCGGTCAGCGAGAACTCGATATACGTATAGCGGGACATGGCGAAGACCATGGGCGACGTTGAGGCGAAAAAGGCGCTCAGGAGACCCGCTCCCTTTCCACCGATTCGGCACCCGACCCCATAAGCCGCGACCACAAGCACGATGAGGAAGACCGTGTTGACGGAGGCCGCCACGTCCATGGAAACACCGAAGAGCCTGTAGAAGGCAACCATGGCCCAGTGAAACAACGGCGGGTAGTAGCCACTGTGGACCCAGGCCTCGAATAATGAGCGAAGGGACACGTACTCCAGGAGGTCGTTATAGACCAGGCTCTCGATCAGATGGCGAGGCCTATCCCACCCCAGGAGGACTACGTTGGAAGACAGCCATGCCCAGTTGACCGCCACCTGGGCAGCTATCAACAGGCCGAGCAGCAGCAGGTGCCAGCGGTGCCTCAGGAACTCCTTGGCCTCCTGCATAGCGGAGCTCGACGTCTGGTTCTCTGCCATCGTACGTTTGTCAGTCACTGAAGGGCCTTCGACTCCCCGCACATCCGATATCGCCTCGCGTACACACAGGGCCCTGCGACCCGTAAGCCTGGTCCAGCTGTAGTGAGACAAGCTGCCACCGCTCCGAAGGTGGTGGTATCTCGATGGCGTGCTATCGCCTGACCGGCTCGACAGCCACCAAGAAGGAGTCAGCCAGGTTGCCCCTGGCGGACGACTTGACCCTGCGCCGGCATCAACTCCAGAGCCTCCTGGCACAGTCAGAGGACGTCTTCCGGCTGCAGACCCTCCCTCACGTACAGCACCCAAAGATCGTCGTACATCACTGGCGCGATCTTCAACGCCCTGCCTCGCGCGCTGCTCTCGTCGTCCACTTCGAAGACCACCTTGAAGACGAACTCCTCTGCCTGCGCCAGTTCCAGGTCAATGGCCTGCATCTTCTCCCTTGCCGGGCCCACAAACCACACTCCGCCCTGACGCTCCTCGTCGGGCGAGAGAAACACCTCACTGCCCCCGATCAGGAAGGACGCACCTTCCAGACTCTCTTCATATCGCGGCATCACTATCTGGGGAAAGGGCCCAGGAGAGACTATCACGTCCCCGGGAGAGATCCTTGCCGCCACCAGGGCTGCAACGGATCTCCAATCCACCCTTTCTTCGCCATAGTAGGCCCACAACGCGGGGACGCTGAGCAACGTGATAGCGCCCACCAGCACAGCGAGGACAGCAGCCCCAGGGCGGTGCCTAGGAACTGAAAACCGCTGGCTGACGAACTCGCTCGCAGCCGTGAGACCCCTGGCCGCGAGGATGAGATACAGAGGCAGCATGAACAGTACATACCGGGGGCGGAAGCCATGTCCGGCGGGCACGACCAGCAGCGCCCCGAAGGGCACTAGAATCCAGCAACAAGCCAGCCACAACTGCTTGCGCTGGCCTCTCGCCGATGCGATCACGCCGAGGGCGAAGGGCACCGCGAGAAGCAGGATCCTCCAACCTGAGCCCAGGCCCCAGCTGTCCAGCGCCGCCATCAGACAGGAGGGGGCAAATGCCGCCTCCCCTCCCGTGCCGCCGACACCCTTCGCTCCGCTCAATCCTCGCAGCAGATGCGGGGCCATGGGCGTGTAGGCCATGGCCATGATCATCAGGCTGACAAGAAAAGCCAACGCTGCGCTCCTGTCGAGAATGGGCACCGGCCCCGCCTCTTCGACGGCAGAAGAGCGGGACCTCCTGAGTCGCGCGAGGGCCTGCGCCCCCCACAGCCCTGCCACAAAGACCACCTGCGCCGCCAGCACCATGAAAGCGAAGAGATGATTGTACAAGTTCAAGACGCTGCAAAGAACGAAACCAACGAACCACGTCCTCTTCCCTGAGGACGTGCCTTGATACAAGAAGTACACGGACAAGAGCGAGAGCAGCACAAGAAGAGTGTAGAACCTGGCGTCCTGGGAATACCTGACGTGAAAGGGCGCAACAGCCAGCAGCAGTGCCCCGATGATCCCCTCGACCTCACCGAAGAGCCGGGCACCCAGAGTGTAGACCGCGGCCAACCCGAGGACGCCAAAGGCCAGTGCCGGAAACCGGAGAAGGAAATCATAGTCCCCCAGGAACAGGAAGAAATGAGTGATCAAGAAGTATAGTGGCGGCGCAGGCAGGGCTGTGTTGTACAGAGGAATGGTGACCACCTCCAGCGCCCCGTTCTCCGGGGACGCGATGGCAGCCGTGAAGATCTCGTCTTGCCAGAGGCTCTTGGAGTCGAGTCCCCACAGCCGCAGCCCCATGCCCAGCAAGAGAACGCCGATCAAGGGACCAGTCGTGACCCACTTGGATCTCGAGGGTCGGATGCTCCCCTGTAGATTCTCAGTCATTGGTCAAACGCACACCTTCAGCGCGCGGTAGCCTGCTTAGCCTGAGAGCGCGGACGTATCGAAAAGCAGGACGTGCACGTCTCCGTACACCTCATCGTCCACACGGCGACCATGCTCCTCCAGCCAACCCCTCACGTACCCCTGGGGGTCAGAT
>JBAVWD010000362.1:0-2113 GCA_049697655.1 Anaerolineae bacterium
GGGAAACGGAGCATAGCCCCGAGAGCGGCGCAACGGCTGAGGAGTGCCCTCTACGACCACCCACACGCTATCGTCGTACCGGGCGTAGATGTCCCGGTTATGAACCAGGAAGTGATCGGCGATGCCGGCCAGCCGGGCGAGGGCCTCCTCGTTATGGATGGCTATGGGCTCTTCGCTGAGGTTGCCGCTGGTCATGACCAGGGGCCTGCCCATCTCTCTCAAAAGCACGTGGTGGAGAGGCGTGTAGGGCAGCATGGCTCCCATGTATCTGTTGCCAGGAGCCACCAGTGGAGATATGGCGGAAGCCTCTCTCCAACGGAGCAACACGATGGGACATTGAGGTGAGGTTAGCAGTTGCTCTTCCTCCTGGGACACTACACAATGGGCAGCAATCTGGTCCAAGTTAGCCATCATCACAGCCATGGGTTTGGCTGGGCGGCGCTTTCTCTCTCGCAGGCGCCGCAAGGCCCCGTCGCTGGTGGCGTCACAGGCCAGGTGAAGCCCTCCTAGACCTTTGATGGCCAGGATCTTGCCCTGCTGGAGCAGTCGCACGGCGGCAAAGATCTCATTCGTGACGGCGATCTGCGAGCCGTCGGCAGCAACAAGGCTGAGTTGTGGTCCACAGACGGGGCAGGCGTTGGGTTGAGCGTGGAAGCGGCGGTCCAGTGGGTTTTCGTACTCCGCCTGGCACTGTGGGCACATCACAAAGTCGCGCATAGTGGTCAGGGGGCGGTCGTAGGGGATGTCCTCAATGATGGTGAAGCGGGGGCCACAGTTGGTGCAGTTGGTGAAGGGGTATCGGTACCGTCTGTCTTGCGGATCGAGGAGTTCCGCCACGCAGTCTTGACAGGTGGCGATGTCGGGCGAGATGAGCTGGTATTCTCCCTCTCGGGCAACACTGCGGCGAATCTCGAATTGCTGGTAGCCATTCGGTGGATGATCTGTGGCTGTGACGCTTTCTATGTGGGACAGGGGTGGTGCCTGCGCTTCGAGGTCTCCCAGGAAGCGCAGAAGGGCTTCCGGTGGACCCTCCACTTCGATGTCCACGCCGGCCGAAGTGTTGAGAACCCACCCCGTCAGGCCCTGGGTATGCGCGAGTTGGTAGACAAAGGGGCGAAAGCCGACGCCCTGCACCACGCCAGTGACGTGTATCTTCTTTAGGAGAATGGGATCGTGCTCACTCAACTATGTGCCTCAGGGGTGGAAAGGAGCAGGGGACAGCCCTGCTCCCAAGAATCCGGCATTCCGCCGGCGGACTCGGCATCAAGGCGGTGCTGCACGAGAAGCCTCGCCCAGTTGCTAGGCCACCACCTTAGCCGGATTCCCTAGCCTTCGTACATGGGCATCTCCAGTTCCTGGAAGTACCATTCCCCCTTGATGGCGAGATAGTCGTAGCTGTTGTCCAGGATCCGGTAATGTGTGCCCTCCCACTCAGCCAACCCGCGATAGAAGGACTGTGACGTGGGGTTGCCACTGTCGGCAGCTGCCTTCTCGTACAGACGCACCGCTCGCTGCTCGAAGTCCATGGCCAGCTTCAGAGCCTCCAGGTCGCTGGTGCCCTCCGGAACGATCTGCTTGACCTCGCTCTCTTCTTGCGGGAAAAGGATGAGTCCTGGATCCCTTGGAGCATTTCGGGCGGCTTCCAGGTCAATCCAATCCCCCGTCTCGTTCACCTTGGCATACTGCACCTGGAGGATGTGTATGTGCTGATCCTCCTCCTTGGCGAAGGAACGGAACATGGATTTGCCTAGTTCGTCCGTCGTTCGCTCGGCAGCTTGCAGGTACATAGCCCTGCCGTCCAGCTCATTATGAACAGCCTCCCGCAAGACCGAGAGGGCAGGCCTCGTGTCTTCTTTCATCGACGCCTCCGTTACTTGACTGGGTTCGGGGACTCAGAAGGGCTCGAAGCCCATGTTGCCCCAGAACTCCTTGGCCAGAGCGTTATACTCTTCCTCCAGTATGCGCTGATGTTCCGTCTCCATCTCGACCAGACGCTCGTACATCTCCTTGCCGTCGCGGTCCTCCGTCTCGGCGGCCGCCCTGGTGTAGAAGGCCACCGCGTCCTTCTCGATCAGGAATGCCATGCGCAACGCTGACAGGTCGGAGGTGTAGG
>JBAVWD010000363.1:0-2933 GCA_049697655.1 Anaerolineae bacterium
GTTCAAGCTGGTGGGGCAGAAGGACCTCGGTCGGGACGATTTCACCAAGATCCCTAATGGCATCCCCGGGGTCGAGACCAGGCTGCCTCTCCTCTACCATGAAGGAGTAAACCAGGGACGCATCTCCGTCAACAGGTTCGTGGAACTGGTGGCCACCAACCCGGCCAGATTGTTTGGACTGTACCCTCAGAAGGGGACCATCGCCATAGGCTCAGACGCCGACCTCGTAGTGTGGAACCCAGAGAAGGAAATGCATCTGACCGTAGAGAACCTGCACATGAACGTCGACTACAGCCCGTACGAGCATGTCACGGTCAGGGGGTATCCGGAAATGGTCCTCGCTCGCGGCAAGGTCATCGTCGAGGACAACCGCTTCGTAGGTGAGCGAGGCTCAGGCCGTTTCCTGGAGCGGAGACCCTTCAGCCACAGCTAGTCTAGTCGTCCAGGGGCGGCATCGGGTGCAGGTCGCAGGTTCTTCCGGCCTTCATCACCTGGCCGGGCAGCACATCCCCAATGATCTCCTCAGCCAGGCGTGACGTCGCGATGAGGGCGGGAAGATCAATGCCGGTCTCGATCCCCATCTCGTGCAGCATGTGTACCATGTCCTCGGTAGGCACGTTGCCTGTTGCGCCCGGCGCGAAGGGACATCCACCCAGCCCCGCGATGGAGGCATCGAAGATGGTGATGCCCTCCATCAGCGCTGCCAGCAGGTTGGCTGAACCAGCCCCTCTGGTATTGTGGAAGTGGGCTGCCCACTGCAGGCCCGGCATCTCATCCAGGCAAGCACGCACGACCTTACTCACTTGAACCGGGTTCGCCATGCCGGTAGTGTCGCAAAGGGCCACTTCCATGACCCCTAGCTCGTCCAGCCGACGACACACTTTGAGCACCTGATTGACTGGTACGTCGCCCTCGAAGGGACACCCAAAGGAAGTCGCCAGGCTTGCCCGCACTGACACGCCGGCTTCCTTGGCCAGGTCAAAGATGGGCCCGAACCCCTCCAGCGATTCGTCTATGGACCGACGTACGTTGCTGCGGTTGTGGCTCTCACTGGCGGAGACGATCACGTCCAGCATGTCCACCCGCGCCTCCAATGCCCGCTCGGCGCCTTTCATATTGGGCACCATGGCCATGCACGCCCGTCCATCCCGTTTGATGCCCGACAGTACCTCTGCTGCGTCCCTCAACTGCGGTACGAACTTGGGGTGCACGAAGGAAGTCACTTCCATGCGCCCTATCCCCGAGGCGAAGAGGGCATCCACCAGCTCTATCTTCTTCTCCGTCGGCACGAACTCCTGAACGATCTGGAGCCCGTCACGTGGGCCGACCTCCACCATCTCCACGACGGAGGGCAAACGTGAGGTCCAACTACCTTTGGCCATTCCGAGATCTTCCATCTTTCTGCTTTCCCCGAGAGTTGCGGTACTCGGCCAGAAACTTGAACGCCACGTCGCCCATCTCGCCGAAGTGGTCCACCATGTAAGCTCCGGCGCCTCGCAGTGCTTCGATCTTGCCCTGTGCTGTGCCCCGTCCGCGTGTCACGATCGCTCCGGCGTGACCAAAACGCACATCCGACCGGGCATATCGGCCCGAAACGTAGCCCACGAAGGGCTTGGTGAATCCCCCGGCCTTGATGAACTCTGCGGCATCTTCTTCTACGCTGGTGCCGATCTCTCCAAAAAAGGTCACCATCTCCGTCTCGTCGTCCTTTTCGAACTCGGTCAAGAGATCGATCAGCGTGGTGCCCACGAAGGCATCGCCACCCATACCGATGGCTGTGCTCTGTCCCAGCCCAACCATGTTCAGATAGTAGGCCAGTGTGGTGGTGTTTCCACCACTCCGGGAGATCACGCCCACGGGACCGGGCTGGAAGAACTCCTTGGCCAGGTCGGAGCGACCGCCGATCATACCCACCAGGCATCTCCCGGGGCTGACCAGGCCGATGGTGTTGGGCCCAATGACCCGCGCACCGCCGCGCCTGGCATAGGCGATCACCTCCAGCATGTCTTGCTGCGGCACCCTCTCTGGATGAAGGGTGATAACCCCGATGCCTGCATCAATGGTTTCGAAAGCCGCAGTCTTGGCGGCTTGAGCAGGCACGAAGATCGAGCTGACGGTGATCCCAGGGTGATGCTCCTTGGCTTCCTCCGCGCTGTTGTACACGGGAACACCCTCTACGGTCTGGCCGCCCCGTCCGGGCGTCACTCCCGCCACCACCTGGGTACCGTATTCCTTCATCAGTCGAACACGGATCTGCGCCTCTCGCCCGGTAATACCCTGCACCAGCACTTGAGTGTTCTCGTCAACCAGAATCGCCATCATGCCTCCCTAGCGTAAGTGGGTTTCTCCGACAAACCCTCGAGATACTCGTCCAATTCGGGAAGAGGTAGGGAAACCACTATGGCTTTGTTGCCGTACAACTCACAGTCCAACTCGCAACCCAGATCCTCGGTACAGGCCCCCCGCTTCACCTCCTCAAGCGTGGGCTTGAGGGCAGGCACGCCGTCCTTCAGTTCCAAAATCTCCCCCATCCCCGTGGTATTGCAGATCTTCACGCAGGCCTTCGTCTCACACGACCTGCACTTGTCCAGGTCTATCCTGATGGTCCCGCCGGACCTGACCTCGAACTCCAGCACACTCATCGCAAGCCTCCCGTCTCGCTCTTCCATTCCTTGTACAGGGAGTCAAAAATCTCAGCGGCCTCTCTCTCCGACGTGTCTCTGCCCAAGACCTTGATCCAGCGTCCGTCGCTTATTCCGTGCTGCTTGAACAGCTCAATCGCCACGTCGTCCCAGGCACCACGGAACACCAGGACGCTGGGGATGTTCGGCTGCCCCCCGGTAGAGGGGTACAACTCCTTGAAGGCCTTGATGATGCCCCTCGCCGTGTTGTCCAACTGCTGGCTTGAGACACAACAGCCGAACACGTAACCC
>JBAVWD010000364.1:0-4174 GCA_049697655.1 Anaerolineae bacterium
GTCCAGGGCCACCACCTGATGCGAGCCATGGCAGTCCGCGCAAGAGGCCGAGTCTGCGAAGTCCAGGTCCACGGCCGTCTTCCCGTGGTAGTTCTCCAGGTAGCTTTCCAACTCCGAGGGGTGGCACTGCCCACAGATGTTGACCTGGGCATCGATGACCTGGAGGCGCGATAGCACCTGGCGGTAGTGGGGATCGTGGCAGTGTCCGCAAGTGGGCGCGGGATACTCGCTCTCTGACGGCGTGGCTCCGCTCAAAGCCTCCGCGTGCACCCCGCGTTGATAGTATTCGTACTCCTGGGGGTGACAACTCGCGCAGGCTTCATAGACGAAGAGTTCCGTGGCACTGTTGGTGAGGTTCTCCTGGTTCGGGTGCTGACCAGTACTGATCTCAGTGTGGCAGATAGAGCATTCGAGCCCGCCGTGTACGCCCTGGTTGTAGCGCTCCACGTCGACGTACCACGAGCCGAGCTCAGGTTCTCCCGACGGTCGTCCCGAGATTGGGTACGCCCATCGGGAGACCAGCACCAAGGCGGCCACGAGGCTCACTGCCAGTGCCCCTATGCACAGTACAGACGCTGGCCTCTTCAACGATGCCATCCTTCTTCTATCCACCATAGAATGGCCTGGGGAACCTCGCCCCAACCTCTTGGGTTGCGCACATCGTGCAACCAAGCCAAGCACACGGCGAAGGGCGGAGATGTCCACCCTGGGCAACTAACTACCGGGGTCTTCCGTGTGTCGGCGGTCTTTCGGACCCGGTGCAGGAAAGCGGAAGGTCAAAATGGCGAACCGCGCCTACTGGAGGATGTCTTTGAACTTCGCTATCTCCGACTCTATGAAGGACTTGAACTCGGCGTCGGAGGTCTTCATAAGGTTGTCAAGTTCACCTAGGTCCGAGGCCTCGACCTTGGCGAGCCAGCCCTCCCCAAAGGGGTCGTCGTTGATGGGAGCCACGTCCCATTCCAACTCCTCGTTGGCCTCGGCGATGGCGCCACTGACCATGGCGGCGATACGCCCTACCCACTTGCCTGACTCCATGGACATGAACGTCTTGCCCTGTTCGACCGTACGGCCGGCCCGCGGGACTTCGACGTACACTATCTCCTTGGATATCTTCTGGGCGAATTCTGTTACACCCTGGGTGACTGTCTTTCCGTCCACCAGCGCCCAACCGTGGTTCCTGTCGTAGTACCGTTCATCCGGGAAGTTGTAGCCACCGATGTCCATGCCTTCCGCACCTCCTCTTCGAATCTAGCCTGCAATTCTAGCACAGATGCATCGCATCTTCAAAGCCGGGTCGCCGTGGTCTTCTAGAGCCACAGTAGGGACGAGACCATCTCCAAGTTGGATGTCAATGTTGCCTGGATGAGTGGCACGACGCCTCGACCCCTTCACACAGCCCAATGCCTATTGGCCGGCAACGCCATGTCTCCTCAACCTTACTCGGTTATTCTCTCCTGCGAATCTCAAACCTGTCGAAGTCCTTGACCACGACGGTGGCGGGGAAGACGGCTTCCGCCTCCCTCGCGACTTCTTGAGCTGAATAACGGCGAGATATGTGGTTGAGATAGAGGGTTCCTATCCTCGCCTCGCGGGCCACGGACGCCGCCCGGACAACGGTGAGGTGACCGTACTGCTCAGCAAGTTGCGCCTCATCCTCCATGTACGTGGCCTCGATGACCACAGCGTCGGCCTCGAGGAGGTAAGGGATCAGATCATCGACCTGAGCGGCATCGCCCACATAGACCAGCCTCGCTCCCTCCCGAGGTGACCCCAGTACCTGGTCTGGGTATACCGTGGTCCCATCCGATAGGGTCACCGCTTTGCCCTGCACCAACTGTTTGCGTTCCTGCCCTGCCGGCACACCCAACCTCTCGGCCTCCTGCGCCAGAAAAGGACGCTTGGTCCGCTCCTCGAAGGTGAAGCCGAAGCAGCCAGGACCGCGGTGTGTGACGGGGAAAGCTGAGAGGACGAAGTCCTCGTCCTCCAGCACCACGCCGGGTGATAGCTCGATGAACTCCAGCTGGATGGGCGGGGTGGCACCTCGTAGAACGACTCCGAAGATGAGATCCTGCACCCTGTCAAGGGCCCATCTTCCGCCGTATATCTCGAGCGATTCCACGGTCTCCCATCGGCTGAAAGTCGAGACCAGCCCGCCCAGCCCCAGGATGTGATCCAGATGCCCGTGAGTCAAGAGGATGCGCTTCAACCTCTTGAAGCCGAGACCACTCTTCAACAACTGTCGCTGGGTGCCCTCACCACAGTCGACGAGGAACCGGTAATGCTTATGGAGCACCATGCTGGCGCTCAGGTTTCTCGCCACCGAAGGGGCCGAGGCCGAGGTACCTAAGAAGACGATTTCAAACATCGGTACGCTCTGATATGCTCACTTTGCCTGACGCACCTTTCTCACCTTCCACATCGACGTGCCTGTCTAGCAGTTGTTCCACGATCCAGACGTTGGTCAAGAGATGCTGGCTTACGTCACAGGTAGTGAACGAGGAAGCTCCCGTCACCAGAGCCAGAGGCAGCACAAGCTGATCTGCCAGATGCCGGTCGAGCGCCGCCCCACTCTCAAAGTACTCCAGGAACTCCTTGCAGGCATCCTCGGCCACCTGCTCCGCGGGTTTCCCCCTCCTGCCCAGAGAGGTGAACCCTGCCCGCACGCTCTCGAACTCGGCGAGGAGAAACACCATCGTACCCTGCCCGCTGGCAGGAGCATCGACGATCTCGATCTCCGGATCGAAACCCTCAGCGCGCAGTATGCTCTGCGCCCGATATTTCTGGCGCTCCGCGATGTGCCCAGGCAGATTGGAGAAGGCCGACACTCCTGACAGCCGCTTCAGTGGTCCACGCTCCGTCAGGTTCAGGCCACGCATCGACGGCGCCGCATCGCCAGAACCACTGATGCGGGCCGTAACCATCCCTTCGCCGATGGGATACCAGCCCCACCGCTCGATGTCAACTCGTGCGTTCACGCCCATGTGATGCAGTGTGGGCAAGTACACCGACTCCAAGTAGTGAAACGGGGGACTCCAGGCCACGTGAGTGCCCCCCCGCAGGGAGAGTCTGGAGTCGCCCTTGGCGTGAAGCAGGGGGACCAGCAAGCCCTGAAAGACCAGACTTGTGGCTCCAGCACTCCCTCCCTTGCGCGCCTCAGCCACGTCCCACGAGTACTCCCCGCTTTGGGGCGACGATTGGGGCTGGAAGGTCAATGCCAAAGAGCCCAGCTCAGCCCCGTCCACCTTCGCCTGACAAATCTTGGCCAAGGCACGAACAGCGGTCAGATGTTGAGCCTGCAATCCCGGGTTCGGGCGTTTGACACGGATGTTCTCGATCCTTATCGGCTCGTTGAGCACAGCGGACAGGGACAAGGCATTGCGCAGAACCGCCCCGCCCCCTTCGCCGTAGGAGCCATCTATCGTCAGTATGGACACCCTTCGCCTCGGTTCTGTTGGCCGAACGGCTCACCAGTGCAGGAGGGTTCCCTCTTCTACCCCTGGATCGACCAGCGCTCTCTTGATCAACCCGTCTTTGCGCCCGGAGATGATACGCACTGTGATCGTCGGCTGCACCTGGATCAACTGGCACATGGTTCGCACCTTGGAAAGCATGCCGCCGGTCACGTCGATGTCTAAGGAACCGGTGAGCATCTCCTCTACCCCGGAGAGGGCGGAGACGGACACCTCGCTGAGAAGACGCGTGCCCGTCTCTCGCAGAGGATCTGCCGTAAAGACGCCTTCAACATGGCCAGCCAGGACCACTCTCGCAGGCTTCAGATGGGGGGCGAGATAGGCAAAGATCTGTTCCGTGGAGATGATGGCGCTGCCGCGCACGGTGTCGAAGGAGACGTCGCCATACACCACCGGCACGAGGCCCCTCTCCAAGGCCTCCTCCAGTGGATCGAGTTCGAGGTGAACCAGCCTACCATCCTGACAGCGTGCCGAGGCGGACGGCTGGAACGGAACAACCGGTACTCCCCCTTCGAGCAACGCATCACTGACCAAGCGGTTCAAGCGGCCGGCGACGACAGCCGTCTCCGCATACCCCCACCAATCATCGCTTCCCGCCAGACCCTCCTGGACACCGTACTTGCTGGCTGGGGGATGCCCGAATGACCCGCTACCATGGCCCAAGACCACTCTCAGGGCAGGGACCTCGTCGAGGGCTGCCC
>JBAVWD010000365.1:0-1638 GCA_049697655.1 Anaerolineae bacterium
GCATCCAGTGCCGCCACACTACAAACAGGATGAAGACAGACGAACTGGTGAGAACCAGAAGCCAAAGGCCGGGCCGGACAAGGAAGAGAGGCGTGCGGCGAACGATCAGTCCGTCGATGGCCACGCGACCTGCGCCAGCGCCTGGGTCGCCGACCCTCAGTCGCGCCTCGTGTTGGCCCTCGGGCAGACCACCGACCAGACGCACCTCCTGCCCGTAGCTGGCACCTTTAGTGCAGAGCTCCAGCCGCGCGCTCCGGCCGTCTATGGTGACCTCCAGACTGGCCGGGCTCGCCTCGCACACCGGCACCAGGCTAAGATCGGTGCCCCAGAAGGTGAAGCTCAGGCCATCCCCTGCGCCATCGCTGACGCGGTACTCTCCCAGCACCGCCTGATCGTCCTCCACATCCTCCCAGGACCCCTGGTAGGTCAATGCCCAGTGGTCCTGTTGATGGTACCCCAGTCCCAGTATCGGCGGAGAGGTGGCTTGCTCTTGGAGGGCGTAGTACACCGGATAGGCATAGAAATCTGGCTCCATCATGCGGAAGTAGTAGAAGGCCTGGTTCTTCTCGTGATCGCTAGGTCGCTTGAAGAACCAGTAATTCATCACACCCATCCACGGCCACTCCTCTTGGGCCATGCGATAGGCGGCAGCCGAGTACTCGGCCTGCAGTTCCTCGCTCACTCTTCCATAGTAGGGGAAGCCATCGAACTCCCGAGGCAGGGCGTTCCACCCCACCTCCGAGGCCCAGATGGGTTTGTGGGCGTCCCCATTCTGGACCATCAACTCCCGGATCAGCATCACACGTGAGAAGTTGACGCGGTCCGGGTGCACGCGCCGATCGGTGGGGCCATTCCACAGCCCATACCCCTGGACTGACAGCACGTCGAAATAGTCCTGCGCCCCGGCATCGTACATCCTCTGCAGGAAGACCAGATCCATCAGGTTTCGCTCGGTCACTTCCGTCGTGGGCGCCAGCCCGGCAGATAGGATGACCACATCAGGGTCGGCCTCTTTGGCCCTGGTATATCCCACCTTGAGGAGTTCCGTGTAGGCTTCTGGGTCGACGGGCGCCTCACCCCATTCGGGATAGATGTTGGGCTCGTTCCAAATCTGGTAGTATTTGATTTGCCCCTTGTACCTACTGACCACGGCGTAGACGAAGTCGCCGTAGTCGGCATAGTCATCGGGCGGTGCCAGAGTTCCCCCCTCATTGCCCGCCGCCCGGCTCCAGGCTGGCGGATTGTCCAGGCGAACGATGAGCTCTATGCCGTACTCCTCGGCCAACTCGACGATGTGATCGTATTTCTCCCAAGAGGAGATCTCGCGGCCCTGTCGGCGATCCACGAAGATGCCCTTCCCTTCGATCTCGATGTCCTCCCAGGGGAACTCTTGCCTGATCCATTTGAATCCGGCATCGCTGATCAAGCGCAACGAACGGTGGATCTTCCAGTCATCCACCTCCTGCTCTAGGAAGGTGTTGATGCCGTAGGGGTTCAGGCCAGCATAGGCCACGGGCACGTAGGGCTCAACGTCAGGCGCAGGCCGCTCCAGTCTGATGAGGACCAGGGCCCCCAGACCCTTGATCTGCTCCACTAGCTTCCTCTCGCCCGTCCAGTCGCTCAGAGCAGCCGCCATTG
>JBAVWD010000366.1:0-2811 GCA_049697655.1 Anaerolineae bacterium
GGAGCAGCAGCGTCCCTGGCTCCGGCACGAAGGGCTCCTCGGGCGGCTCCTCGCCCGGCCAGATGGCCAGACTCTCGAATCCCCCTGGCGGCGGCGTGCCACTGGACTTGGTCACCGTGGCCACGATCGTGGCCTCGCCGGTCGCCGTGTTAATGGTGAAGACCTGGCTGGGGACATCAGGCGTGTTCTGAGGATCGCTAATGCCCCACAACACGCCCTCTCCATCGAAGTCAATGCCACCGTCGATAAGAGTCACCGCCCCCAGGGGACCCACCGGGGTTGCGGCCCCCGTGGTGCGGTTCATAACCACCAAATTGTCGTTGTAGTCCCCACCCAGGCCATAGAGGACCCCGTTTCGAAAGGCCAGGCCCGTGACCTCTTGATGCTGAGGCCCGATGAGAGTGGCCGCGCCGCTGGTGGGGTTCAGACTGTAGAAGTTGAACGGCGATGGCTCGTCGGTGGACATCCAGAGCCCACCGCTGCTGTCAAAGGCAAGCCCCGTGTCTTCGAAGAAGCCCAACCCCAGCGAACCCACCCCCGCACAAGCGCCGGTGGACAGACTGCAAGTCACCAGTCGCCTCGTGACTTCGTCCACGCCGTACAACACACCGGCGGGGGAGAAGCTGAGGGACTCGATGTCGCTATACCCGGTGTACCCGATGCGTGTAGCCACGCCGCTATTGAGGTTGATGCTCCACAGGTAGTCGCCGGCGTCGGAGTCGATGGAATAGCCGATGACCCCCGAACCACCCTGCGCCCAGGCTGGCAAAGCCCCCAGGGCGAGCACCGAAGCGGCCACCACGGCCCAGATCAACGTCAGACTTCTCCAAGCACTCTTTGCACACATCTCCCTTGAGCTCCCCTTCCCCCTTCTGATACGGACGCAGCGGCCGCGGTGTCCCCTTGTTCCACACGTTTGAGACAGCCGTCTGCCTCCAGGCAACCCAAACCAGAGCCGGAGGCTCCTTACATATACACATTTTAGCAGAATTGCACGGTTCTGTCAAGCACCAGGCACTGAGGTGCGGAAAAAGGGCGTGGCAAGCGCCGCTGGACTGCCCCTTCGATACGACCTTCGGTCTACTCAGGGTGCGTCTAGCGGCGAAAGCAATGGTAACGGGCATATAGGCGCGTGCAACATGATTCTTCAACACTCTCATGCACTAACCCTCCCAAAGTGGTGAACCTTGGGGAAGGTGGCTGCGTGTACTTGACAGGGGGTAGAAAATCGTGTACAATGTGCACAACACTGCGAGTTTGTCAGGCGGTGTCCCGCTAACCAAGGGTCAAGGTAAGTCCACTTTGCTCACGGCGAGTCTTGCGATGGCGAAGATGAGCATGCCGATTGGACGCGAGGTTGCAGGGCCGACCGTTCCGCGTACCCGCGGTCTGCCTGTGTCTTTCCCCTCGTGTCACTGTCATCATATCCCCTTGTTTGTACACCCCTGCCTGGCCAGCCGCCCCTCCGGCGGTGCGGCCCCCAGGGCTTCATCCCTGCGGCAGGGCCGGCCCAGTCGCAAGAGACATCATACATCGCCCGACGACGTGCGCGACCAAATCATAGCAGAAGGACTAAACTAGGGAGGGAGAAATGAGTTCACGCGTTAAGGCAACGGCTGTAGTCGGCAGCGTCATGCTGCTGGCGATGCTGACGGTCCTCACCGTGACACTGGTGTCAGCGGCCCCACGTTTACAGGGGTTGGGAGCGGACCTGGAGATCACCAAGAGCGCCGATGACTATTCGCCTTATGCCGGCGAGACCGTTCAGTTCACCCTGACGGTCACCAACACCAGCATGACCGTCACCGCTACGAATGTGGTGCTCGAGGATCTGCTGCCTGCGGGGGTGACGGTAGAGAGTGTCTCGCCGTCGACGGGTTCCTGCACCACGGGGATACCGGGGGACCCCCTGGCACCTTTGACCTGCAACCTGGGGGATGTGCTCACTGATACCACTGAGACCGTCGGAGTGACAGTCAGGATCGACCCTGACTATGTGGAGGCCGAATTGCCCTCGGACTACCGGGAGTTGGAGAATGACGCCCTGGTATTCAGCGAGACCTTTGATCCCAACAACGACAACAATCGGGCGCACGTCATTCTCGACGTCTACACCTCGTCCCTCGTTTGGATGTGGAAGACAGGGCCGGACTATGCCATGGCTGGCGAGGAGATGAGCTATCACATCCGCGTCAGGAACCTCGGGCCATCCACCCTGCAGAGTTTCCACTTCGTAGACGGCCTGCCGCCCGAAGTGGCGTATCTCGGGTACGAGTTTGAGCAGGGCACAGGTACCTGCATCTACCCATGGCCAATGACGGGCGACCACGCGGTGCACTGCTACCTGGATGATTTGGCACCGGGTGGCGTGAGCATCGTACACCTCAGGATGCTCGTCAATCCTGATGTGCCGAATGGAACGTCAATCTGGAATAACATAGACGGATGGTTCGCCGACTCCGATATTGACGAGGTCTTCGGCCCCCTGGAGTGGGAGACCGAGGTCACGGCCGGTGCGGACCTCTCCATCGTGAAGACCAGCGAACCCATGAAGATCTATCCGGGCGAGCAGAAGCTCTACCACATCACGGTCACCAACAACGGCCCGGCGGAGGCGCCGGAGGTGATCGTCACGGACACCCTGCCCAGCTGGGTGCACTACGAGATCGACAACGACAACTGCAACCTGGTCACTCAGGACCCTGACGTCCTGGAGTGCCATCTCGGAACCATCCCGCCCGGGCAGACCGCGGGCTTCGATATCTCGGCTCTGGTCGATCCGCTCGCGCCAGCAGTCGAGATCACTAACAC
>JBAVWD010000367.1:0-6535 GCA_049697655.1 Anaerolineae bacterium
ATTCACATGGGGGACTCAACCGGTGGCGTAACATCTTCCCAGTCCACAGCCTGAGTAGGAGATGCCGGAGAGTGTTGAACAACGATGTTGGACGCGCCTACGCGGCAGTTGCCATTGCCTTCGTCGCTGGACGCACCCTGAGTAGACCGAAGGTCGTATCGAAGGGGCAGTCCAGCGACGCTTGGCACGCCCTTTTTCCACATCCTCATGCCGGATGCTTGACGAGAGGTTGGGCGGTCGCTATAATGAGTGTCGTGGAAAGAATTGGGAGAGCTACGCTTTTGCGACATCTATCACAGGGCCTTCTGCTGCTCTCCCTCCCCTTCTTCCTTCTCGTTGCTTGCTCAGGACCGACTCCGACGGAACCCCTCACTCCCACCATCAGCATCACCAACGTGGGTTCCGACACCATGGTCAACCTGGCGCTTGCCTGGGCGGAAGCCTACCACGAACTCCATCCTGAGGTCTCCATATCGGTGACAGGTGGAGGGTCGGGAACGGGGATCGCAGCGTTGATCAACGGCTCAACCGATATCGCCAATGCCTCGCGGGAGATGAAAGAGGAAGAATTCCAGCAAGCGCAGGAGCGAAGCATTGAACCGGTTCAGCACGTGGTGGCTCTGGATGCCATCGCCGTGGTGGTGAACCCGAACAATCCCATCGATCAACTCTCCATCCCTCAGATCTCCGACCTCTTCACTGGCCGCATCACGAATTGGCAAGATGTGGGAGGCGAGGACAGGCCCGTCATTCTGGCTTCAAGAGAGAGCAACTCGGGGACCTACGTGTACTTCCTGGAGAAGGTGGTGCGGCGCGGCGATCCCCAGAACCATGACCTCTTCTCTCCGGAGGCGTTGCTGTTGCCGTCGTCGGAGATCATAGGCCTGGAGGTGTCGCAGAACCCCAATGCCATCGGCTATGATGGGCTGGGGTATGTGACTCCCCACCAGAAGACGGTGAAGGTCGCTCTCGACGAGACGGGGCCGTTCTATCCCCCAGGGATCGACACAGTGAAGGACGGCACGTATCCCATCGCGCGGCCGCTGTACATGTATACCAGGGGAGAGCCAACAGGGGCGATCAAGGAGTATCTGGACTGGATCGTGAGCGATGATGGTCAGAGAGTAGTGGCGGACCTGGGGTTCGTTCCGTTGTCAGGCTCTTGACGCGTTTTCGGGAAGCGCCCGATCCCAAGGAGCAGCTAGTGCCAATCCCAGCAGTGCCCAAGGACGTGGACTGGCGCGAGTTCTTTGTTGAGCAATTGATACGTCTGATGGGCGTATCGGCCATTGCCTTGGTGCTCGTCATTTTCTTGTTCCTGGTCAGGGAGGGAGTACCTTCTCTTCTGGAGGTCCCTCTGTCAAACCTGCTGGGGCAGAGGTGGTACCCCACTTTCGGGATCTATGGACTCACGCCCCTGATTCTGGGGTCGCTCCTGGTGACAGTGGGCGCGATTGCCATCTCTCTCCCCCTCGGTGTGGCGACGGCCATTTTCATCGGAGAGATAGCGCCGTCGTGGGTACGAGAGATCCTCAAACCGGCCATCGAGGTCATCGCCGGTATACCTTCGGTGGTGATAGGGTTCATCGGCATTCAACTCGTCTCCCCCTTGGTTCGTCAGTTTTCCGGGGCGCCAACTGGTTTGACCGCACTGACCGGCGTGCTGCTCTTGGCCTACATGGCGCTCCCGACCATCATCAGCATTGCGGAAGATGCGCTCGATGCAGTGCCTGATTCCTACCGTCACGCTGCGTTCGCTCTCAGCGCCACTCAGTGGCAAACCGTTTGGCGAGTAGTGCTTCCGGCCGCCCGACCAGGCATCGTCACCGCAGTGATGCTTGGTGTGGGGCGTGCTATCGGCGAAACGATGACCGTGATGATGGTGGCAGGAAACGCGGCCAGGATGCCCTTGGGACTGGATGCCTTTCTGCGACCAGTCCGCACCATGACGGCCACCATTGCCGCAGAGATGGGGGAGGTGGCGCGTGGCAGCACCCACTACCACGTGCTGTTTGTGGTGGGCCTGGCGCTCTTCATTATCACCTTCCTGATCAACCTTGCGGCAGCCTTGACCATCTTCCGGCAGAAGCGCGGGGGCGGGGGGAGGTTCCTGGCGTGAGGATCCCGCGGTATACCGCACAGAAGGTGGCCTTCGGCATCATTACGGTGGCGGCGGTGAGTGTGCTCATACCCCTTGTTCTCGTTATCGGCTATATACTCGTGCAGGGCATAGGGGCCATAAGTTGGGAGTTCATAACCGCCATGCCACGAGGCGGAATGCGTGAGGGCGGCATTTTTCCGGCCCTCATAGGGACCATATGGTTGACTTTGGGCGCGGGCGTGACCTCCATACCATTGGGTGTGGGGGCTGGTGTCTACCTTGCGGAGTATGCGCCAGACAATTGGTTCACTCGGACCATACGTCTCGCCATCATCAATCTGGCCGGGGTGCCATCCGTGGTCTATGGCCTCTTCGGCCTCGGCCTGTTTGTCATCTTCCTCAGATTCGGCATGTCCATTCTAGCCGGCTCGCTGACGCTGGGGATCATGACCTTGCCGGTGGTTATCAGCACCACGGAGCAGGCGCTGACAACTGTGCCCCAGAGCTTCCGGGTAGTGAACGCCTCTCTGGGAGGGACCACGTGGCAGGGTGTACGGAAGGTGATTCTGCCGCAGGCGCTGCCAGGTATCATGACGGGAGTGGTCTTGGGTCTGGAGCGTGCTGCCGGTGAGACGGCTCCCATCCTTTTCACGGTGGCCGCCTTCTTCCTGCCCCGGCTTCCCCATTCGGTCTTCGACCAGACGATGGCTTTGCCCTACCATCTGTTCGTGATCTCGACCCAGGTGCCCGGTATGCCTATCAAGATTCAGTACGGCACGGCACTTGTGCTGTTGGTCTTTGTTCTGACCATGAACCTGCTGGCCACTCTCATCCGACGCTACTACCGCCGTCGACGGCAGTGGTGACAAAGGCTCAAGTGATGACCGCGCAAGCGAAGTTCATCCTCAACGATGTGAGCTTCTTCTATGGCGGCCAAGCCGCCCTCCAGCACGTGAGCCTGGAGATCCCGGACAGGGAGATCCTGGCGATCATCGGGCCGGGCATGTCGGGCAAGAGCACCCTGCTCCGCATCTTGAACAGGCTCGCCGACTTGGCCCATGAGGGGCGGTTGGAGGGCCAGGTACTTCTGGACGGCAAGAGCATCCACGATGCTGACGTCAGTGTGACCCAGTTGCGGACCCGTGTGGGCATTGTTTTCGCGGTGCCCGTGCCGCTACCCTTGTCGGTATGGGAGAATGTGGCGTACGGTCCGCAGCTCAGGAGTGGCAAAGACAAGGGTGAACTCAATGCCCTGGTGGAAGGATCGCTGAGGGCGGCGGCTCTGTGGGATGAAGTGAAGGGCCGTTTGCAGGAGCCTGCTGCAGCGCTGTCTGGGGGACAGCAGCAGAGACTCTGCCTGGCCAGGGTGTTGGCCCTTCAGCCGGAGGTGATCCTGCTGGACGAGCCCTGCTCAGGGTTGGATCCCATCTCCACCATGAAGGTGGAGGAGGCACTGCTGGCGCTGAAGCGGGACCACTGCATTGTCATTGTGCCGCACAACATCCAGCAGGCATCTCGCATCGGGGATCAAGTCGCATTCCTGCTGATGGGCGAACTGGTGGAGCACGGCACCGCAGAGCAGATGTTCACCAAGCCACGGGATTCCCGCACCGATGACTACATCACCGGCCGCTTCGGGTAGTGGGGTCCTTGATGATCGTCACACACTCGGGGAGGCCTCCAGAATGCTGCTTCGGCGTGTGCAGGACGGTTCACCGGATACTCTCAAGACCCCCTTCATCGACGTCCATCTCCATCATCTCTCCCGTGACCATGAAGATGACCCGCTCGCAGATGTTGGCCACCCTGTCGGCGGTCCGCTCCAGGTTGTGAGCGACCCACAGCAGGTAAGTGGCGCGGTCTATGTCCCGGGGGTTCTGCATCATCAGCGCAAGCAAATCTCTGTAGACCTGGTTGTAAAGGGCATCTACCTCATCGTCCTGCTTCGGGATGGCGCGGGCCAGGTCCACGTCCCTGCGCACGAAGGCCTCTAGTGCCTGATGAAGCATGGAGCGCGCCTTCTCTGCCATGAGCGGAACGTCGATCAAAGGTTTCAGGAGAGGCTCATCTCCCATCATCAGATTGATCTTGGCTATGCCCTTGGCGTAGTCGCCCATCCTCTCCAGTTCATGGGCGATTTCGAGCACGGCGGCGATCACCCGCAGGTCCCCTGCCATAGGTTGCTGGGTGGCGATGAGCGTCAAGGCCTCTGATTCGATGGCGAAGCGCTTCTCGTTGATCACGCGCCGGTCCTCGGCGATGAGACGACGCGCCCCTTCCAGGTCCCGTCGCTTCAGGACTTCGACGGATTCGATAATCGCCTTCTCCACGAGGCTGCCCAAAATGAGCACCTCATCCTGAAGGCGATGCAGCTCTCGGTCAAACGTCTCACGAGTCATGCCAGGGCTCCTTACTGATTATGGGGCCTATCTCCTTGGGGTGACAGGCCTATCGTCGCGTCCCGCTCGTGTCAGCAAGAGTTGACCTGGTCGGGCATATTTGCTGGCGCCCAGGGAGACCACTGGTGCTCTGCAACTCAGGCGACCGTCTACGTGATGTGGTCCTAGACGAGTTGGTCCCTTGGGCTGGCAGACAACTCGGGGGCCGGCCCATCCTCACGCATTCTATCACCCGTTGGCGGTGTCCGGCAAGTTTGGAGATTTGTAAGCATCACTTGAGGTTGACGAGTGACCGCTCTGTTGCCAATTCATTCCTGCTATGGTAGAACGTATCGCAGCCAATGGCCGTCAGTCTGGTCTACGTTGGTGGTCAGCGCTTCCACACCTCACCCTCCGGGTGTTGGTCGGGTAACTGACGTCGCCGAGGTGATGCGAGCACGGGAGCGACGACTGACGTGTCGCCATAGATACAGCCGTTGTCGGAGCGAACTGAGTGTGATATATTGACCACAGAGGGATACTGGTGGCGAAAGGAGAGATATGGCGATGCTAGGCAAGAAGCTTGAGGATGCGATCAACGAACAGATCAACAAGGAGTTGTATTCCTCGTATCTGTACCTGTCCATGTCGGCCTACTGCGAGGCCGAGAGCCTGCCAGGTTTTGCCGACTGGATGAGGGCCCAGGCGCAGGAAGAAGCGGGGCACGCGATGCACTTCTTCGATTACGTGAACGCCAGAGGCGGCCGCGTCGTGCTCAAGGCCATCGAGATGCCTCCCCCCATCTGGAAGTCACCCCTGGAGATGTTCGAGCAGGTGCTGGACCACGAGCGGAAGGTGACGGGGATGATCAACCGCTTGTATGAGCTTGCCCTCACCGAGAAGGACTACGCGACGCAGATGGAGCTGCAGTGGTTCGTTACGGAGCAGGTGGAAGAAGAAGAGAGCGCCGGGCAGGTGGTGGACCAGTTGAAGAGGGTTGGGGGACAGCCTATGGGACTGCTTATGCTGGACACACAGCTTGGCGAACGTGAGGCAGCGGAGGCAGCGGGAGAGGAAGGGTAGATCCGCACCAGCCCGAGGCATCTGAGTTCCACATGCGCACAGTGTCAGAGTGAGGACTGTGCAGTAAGATCTACCCCAGGTATTGTCCTGTGGCCTGGTCGGGCCATATAGCACCACGCTGATTCCATCGGTGGTTGTCCATGAGGCTTGTGTCGCCGTTCGACTCATCACCCTTTGGAGGTTAGCCCAATGATGCCTATCGGCCCCTTAATGAAAGAACACCGGCTCATCGAGCGCATGATCGCATTGATGGAGGAGGAGCTTGGGCGACTGAACGCAGGGGATGAAGTGGACCCCGGTTTCATCGACGTCGCCGTTGACTTCATAAGGACCTATGCCGACAGGTGTCACCACGGCAAGGAAGAGGATATCCTGTTCCGCGAGTTGGCCAAGAAGCCGCTATCTGGTGAGCACAGCCGGACCATGCGCGAGCTGTTGGAGGAGCACGTCTACGGTAGGAAGACTACTGCCACACTAGTAGAGGCCAAGGAACGTCAGGTCCAGGGCGACAGCCAGGCCCTGGGGTCCGTGGTCAGTGCTCTGCAGGATCTCGTGGAGTTCTATCCCGCACACATAGAGAAAGAGGACAAGCGCTTTTTCCTTCCCTGTATGAAGTACTTCAGCCGGCAGGAACAGGACGAGATGCTGAAGGAGTTCTGGGAGTTTGATAAGCGACTGATTCACGAGAAGTACGCGGCCATCGTGGTGCGGCTGGAATGAGATCGAAGGGCTTGACCCTGATGGCATTCTTCGCCCACCCGGACGACGAGGCCTTTGGCACCGGGGGGACTCTGGCCAAGTACGCTGCTGAGGGTTGCGACGTGTACCTGGTCACCGCCACGCGGGGAGAGGCGGGGGAGATAGTGGTTCCCGATCTGACCACGCCGGCCGCTCTTCCCTTCGTGCGCGAGCGCGAACTGCGTTGCGCTTGCGAGATCTACGGCATCCACCCTCCCAGGTTCCTGGACTATCA
>JBAVWD010000368.1:0-1999 GCA_049697655.1 Anaerolineae bacterium
TGCCAGGAGAACCCCTCCACCGTCAGCCAGCCCAAGGCCCATTCCGCCAGGAAGATCAGTCCCATGAGCACGGTGCCCAGGAGGAGTCCCGCCACGATGTGTCTGACCCACCCCTGCTCCCTTTGGAGGCCCAGGCTGCGCAGGGATTGCCCATCCAGGAAGCGCCGGAAGGCGTAGGTAAGGGGCAGAACCACCGCCAGACTGATCACCGTGTTCAGCACCAGGAAGGGCAGGGAGGATTCCAGGTGCATCAGACTGCTCTGGTCGAGGACGCCCAGCAGGATAGCCAACATTAGCAGGATGGCGATGGGTATCTGGATGGCAAACAGTCCCACCACCATGGCCACCACGTAGAAGATGGCCCGCCAGGCAGGGCGCAGCCGGCCTTCCTTGACGAAGAAGCGTTTGGCAGTCATCGCTCTCTTACCCCCCAGTGCTCAACTCAGCACCCTCTGCACCACATACCACCACAGGGCCAGGACCTCCCGGGAGGTGTAGAATAACCTCCTGGAGGGAATGGTATAAGTGGGGCTGTCCAGCGCCGGGGAGCCATAGGCCTGGAAACCGGCGTCGCCAGCCATGAGCAGGGCCCGCTGGATGTGGAAGGGGTCGCTGACGATGATGGCGGTTTCCCATCCTTCCTGGCCCATAATCTCCTGGGCCTTCTCCATGCTCTCCCAGGTGGAATGGGCCTCCTTGTCCAAGATCAGGGCCTCCTGGGGAATGCCGGCCTCCACCGCCAGGCGCCGCATGACCTCAGCCTCCTCCGGGGGGTACCGCCCCAGGCCCCCCGAGAGAAGGAGGTAGGGCGCGTACCCCTGCTGGTAGAGCTCTATGGCCCGCTCCGTACGGGCGCGCAGCGAGGGGCTGGGCTGCTCGTTCGGCCACACCGCCGAGCCCAGGACGAGAATCACGTCGGCTGATGCACTGTCGTCGAGGGCGCTGCGCCGGTCTATGGCCCAGTACGTGACCGCGAAGGCGGCCAGGACCAGGGCCACCAGGCAGAGGAAGCCCACCGTCAGGTATGCCAACTTCCGCCCCAACTCTTCTCCCTGCCTCTACACCCTGACGGCCAGGGCCTTCTCCAGGGTAGCCATCAACTCCCCTGCCCGGACCTCGAGAGAGGTGAGCTGTCCCTCCAGACTGACGACGAGGCTCTGGTCTCGCAGGGAGCGCAGGTTGGTGCGCACGTTGAGGGCGGCGCCCTTCGAGGCGGCCTGGGCCATGTACGCGGCCACCCCCACGTCACTGGCCGCGCTGGGCAGCCCGCTCTCCAGCAGCGAGGGCAGTAATTCCAGGACCTTCACCGCCCCCTCGGCCACCAGGAGTGGCACCGCGGCCGCCTGCTTCAGCCCCCGCTGGATGGCTGCCGACCGCTCCTTCTTCTCTTCCGAAGTGTCTTTGGGCAGGCGGTAGGCCTCCAGGACCCCCCCATAGGCGCCGGCATCCTCCTCGACGAGCGTGTAAAGCTCCCCTCTCAGTCTCTGGGCGCTCTCCAGCGACTGCCGGAGATCTCCTGTGTTGTCCTTTTCGTCCTCTCTGGCCAGGGAGAGACCGCAGACCATGCTGGCCAGGGCTGCCGCCAGTGCCCCCGCCAGCGCAGCCACACTGCCCCCTCCCGGGGTAGGCGCGGTAGCCGCTACCTGGTCCAGAAAGGCCTCGGGGCTGGCCTCCGGCTCCTCCAGGTGGCTCTCCAGCACCATCTGGGGGGTGAAGTTCTCTAGCTGGAGGTAGAACTCCGCCGCGTCCAGCAGGGCCTGCCGGGGTATAAGCCCCACGACCTCGCTGCTCACTACGTTGACCCCGTAGCGCTGGGCCTCTCTCCTGATCACCTCCACCGCGCGATGGACGGGTGTGCGGCGGTAGTCAGTAAGGTTCATGGAGACCTGCACCAGACCCCGCCCGGCGATGAACAGGCCCAGGGCCTTGACGAAACGCAGCCCGCCGCTGGAGTGACGGACGGCGCGCGCTATCTCCTGGGCCACCTTCAGGTCGTCCG
>JBAVWD010000369.1:0-2122 GCA_049697655.1 Anaerolineae bacterium
CCCACCGCTCGCCGCTCTTGCTCGTATGCCCATCGGGACGCCGCGCCTGCTATGCAGTGCGCCCGGCGTCCTAGTGCCTGGTGGTCCCCATCGCCAGGCTGCGGTACCTCCACAAGTTGCCGAGCGCCGTACCTGCCCTCTCCGGAGTGGGGTAGTTGGGGACACCCGCTTCCTCGAGGGATGCAATACCTTCTTCCCACAGCCCGCCGGGCGCGGAGAGACAACACATAATGGGCTTCGTTCGTGCCCAGGCCTTGAGGATCCCCGACAGACCCTCCACCGCGCCGATGTTGGCCGACGCGTAGGCTATACACAGCACCACACCGTCCACGTCGGGGTCGCCCAGAGAGGCGTCCGCCACCTCGGCGATGGCCTGCGGACTGTACCAGGCGGGACCCATGTCCACGGGGTTGCTTCTCAGGGCCAGAGGAGGCAGGGCCGCATTGATCCTGGCTTGCGTCTCCTCAGAGAACGTCGCCAAGACCAGGCCCATCTCTTCACAGACGTCGCAAGCCGCCATCCCTGGCCCAGCCTGCCCCGACAGCACCGCCACCCTGTTACCCTCTGGGAGCGGGCAGGTGTCCAAAGCCTTGGCTGCGTCCAGCAGTTCCTCCAGGCTGTGCACAGCCAACATGCCGGTCTGCCTGAAGGCCCCCTGGTAGACCTTGTACTGCCCGGCCAGGGAACCGGTATGGAACTGAGAGGCCTTGTCGCTGACCTCAGACCTCCCGACTTTGTAGACCACAACTGGTTTCTTGCCCCTGACGCCCCTTGCCACCTGCATCAAGCGATGTGGGTCGTCGACGCCCTCCATGTACATGGCGATCACACGAGTGGTCTCGTCTTCAACCAGGTACTCCAGCAGTTCAGCGAAGCCCATATTGCACCGGTTGCCGACCCCGATGATCTTGGAGAAGCCCACGTTCTGCTCCAGGGCCAGGAAGGCCAGCATGTGGGCCATGCCTCCGCTCTGGCTGATCAGGCTGACGCCGCCCTTCCTCACCCGGGAGAACTCAGGTGTGAAAGAGGCGTTGAGCTCGGCGTGCAGATTGACCATGCCGAAGGTGTTGGGGCCAATGATGGGGATACCCGCCTCGTTGGCCAGCCTGGTTATCTCCTCCTGGAGTTGCGCTCCCTGCTCGTCCTCGATCTCCTTGAACCCCGCGGTGATGAGCACGATGCCCCGCACGCCCTTGGCCGAGCATTGTTTGATGATTTCGGGGACCGCCTGGGCAGGGAGAACAACCACCGCCAGATCGACGTCGTGGGGGACGTCAGCAAGAGACGCATAGGCCCTGGCTCCGAACAGTTCGGTCTCCCCGGGGTTGATAGGGAATACCGGAGATTTGAAGCCGCCTTCAGCCAGGCTCTTCATCACGTGGTATCCCAGTTTGCCAGGGTTCTTCGAAGCCCCGATGACCGCAACCCCGAGGGGGTCGAACAGCCGGCGCACGTTCTCGACTTTGATCGTCATCTACTCACTCTCCTGGAATACGGGCCGCGACACCAGATCGCGTGCCATCTCTAGGCAGGCCATTGTAGCGCCTTGAGACCGCGGAGTCAAGCCTCTTTACGTTCATGCGGTGAGATGCAGCTTCCATAGCAGGAGCTAACTGGCCAGGCGATGGGTTGCCGCACGACAAACACTGTAGTAGCATGTGACTGGAATGGATGGGAGTCCACAGCGCGGCGCCCCCAGCCAGCGTAGAGTGGTCCCGCCTCTTCCGAGCGCAACAGAGTGAGACGGCGGATAGGGTCTCGGCCAAGCCGCGATCGGAGTCTAGTGGAGGAGAGATGGAGAAGTACATACAGGTACTGGTCAGCATAGACAGTGAGGAGAGGGCGCACGGGCTGCAACGCTTGATCCTCGAGCACCGAGCAGCCGCCTGCGTTCAGATTCTCGGCCCCATCTTCAGCGCCTACTGGTGGCAAGGCCAGATAGAAGAGGTGCAGGAGTGGCTCTGTCTGGCCAAGACTCGCCGCAGCGAGTATCCTCGGCTGGAGTCCCTGGTGAAGGAAAACCATCCCTACGAGACTCCCGAAATCGTGGCCATTCCGATCCTGGCGGGGAACGAGGAGTACCTGGCCTGGATCGACGCGGAAACCAGACCCTGAGAGCCGT
>JBAVWD010000370.1:0-1910 GCA_049697655.1 Anaerolineae bacterium
GCGGGTTTCGGCATCCTGCTGGCGTCATTCGAGGAGAGTCTGAGTGTGGCCGCGCTCGTAGGAGCGGTCGATCTCCTCATCGCTCTGGGCGTATCCTACATCACCTCAGCTCAGAAGGCCTTCCCGGTTGAGGACGACACAGCATGAATCTGCTCCTTCTGATCTTCGTCCCGCTGGGCGTCGCCGGGCCGGTCTACCTGCTGAGGCGCTACTGGACGATGACCGTCGCTCTCTCTGTGGCTGTGGTGGTGATACTGGCGACCATCTGCTTGCGCACGCCGCTGGGTGAGCCGTCGTATCTGCTGGGGCGGGAACTGATCCTGGATGATCTCCGCCGGTTCTTCCTGCTCCTCTTCTATGTTTTGGCTGGCCTGATGATCCTCTACGCCTGGCGGGAGCCCCAGGGATGGGCGTTCTGTCCCTGTCTATTGGCTATCCTGGGGCTCCTCAGCGGGGCGATCATGATCAGTACCTTCCTCCTCGCAGTCTTCCTCCTGGAGATCGCAGGCCTGATCTTCGTGTTCATGATCCACGGAAGCCGTCCTGCGCCTGCTGGGGCGGCCGTGGGTTACCTGGTGGCCCTGGTGCTGGCGGCCCCGTGCCTGCTGCTCCTGGCGTGGTTCGTGGACAGCTATGTTCTACATCCAGAGGACGTGCTCCTGATTCGATTCGCGGTCATCGCCCTATCCATCGGTTTTGGGATCCTGCTGGCTGCGGCGCCCTTCCACTTCTGGTTGCCCGCAGTGGTGCAGGGCGCACCCGCCATGGCAGGTGCGTTGCTCATCTGCATCTTCGGTCAGACGAGTCTCGCTCTTCTGATCGCCGCGCTCCACGACAATCCCTGGCTGGCCACCGACGCGCCCACTCTGTCGGTCATCTCCGCGTCTGGCCTGTTGACAGCAGTGGCCGGGGGGCTGTTGGCCTTCGCTCAACGCCAGCCGGGTCGCCTGCTAGCGTACGCGGCGATCAGCGACATGGGGTTCGTGTTGGTGGGAATAGGTACGGGATCGCTTCCGGGCCTGACCGCAGCTCTGGCACACTCGGTAAGTCGGTCTCTCATGGTGCTGTTGGTGGCCATGAGCATGGGCGCACTGGGCACCGGCCTCGAGCGAGGGTGGGGTTCCTCGCTGTGGCAGGCGCTCAGGCGTGCGCCAGGAGGGGTCCTGGGCTACATCGCTGGCGGGCTGGCGCTGGGGGGCTTCCCGCTCCTCAATGGCTTTGCCACGCGTTGGCTGGTGTACAGGTCTCTTACCGAGCAGGATGCCCTGTTCCTGGGCGCCCTGGTGGTGTCTGGAGTCGGCGTGGTGCTGGGGTATGTGCGCTCGGTCTCCATGCTGCTTGAGGGCTCGGCGGACACAAGTGAGGGGCGTGAACCCCTGGTGGTCACCGTGGTCATCCTGTCACTGGCGGGCCTGTGTTTGCTTCTCGGGCTTGCTCCCGGGTTGGTGGCGTCTCCTCTCCACGACATACTACAGGGGATAACGCTCGCAGGTCCGGGAGCATGAAGGTGGTGCAGTGCTTCGCGCCGAAGCACTGCTCGGGGCTTGTGGTTCCTCTGTGCAGAGACGTGCCGGAACGGATCTTGCCATCCACGCCACGTAGCTTCTTCAAGAATCCCGATCTCCGACACAGGAGAAGCATCATGATAGTGCGCTCAGCGTCTCGGTTGACTGGTCTTGCCCAGGGTTGCCCACCCTAGTATAATGAGGGCACCCTAGTGCGGGTGAGGAGCGTCGACGGGCGATGGAGGGGGTTGTCCAGGAGATGCCAGTCGATCTGGCCAAGCAAGGCCTCACGGTGATGCTGGTAGCGCACCCAGACGCCTGCCGGATCTGTCGGAACCTGCAGGGACGCATCTTCGACCCTCTGGCGGCGCCACCTTTGCCGCTGGAAGAGTGCCTCACGCCGCC
>JBAVWD010000371.1:0-2160 GCA_049697655.1 Anaerolineae bacterium
GCCGAGATCTTGCTGAAGCATGCTCCTGAGAGCAACCAGGATCTGGTCCGGCGGAGCCAGGAATGGCTGAGTCCTCGATACCAGGCAGATGCGCCCGGATGGGGCGAGCAGAAGTTGGAGATCTGGCAAGGCTACGCAGATTGGATGGCCGATCGTGAGTTATTACCTCGTCACATCGACGCCGAGGAGGCCTTCACCAATGAGTTCCTCCCGTGACACGGTGAGCGAAATTGAATTACGCGAGGTTCACAAGTCATTCCGCGTGGACGGCCGGTTGGTGACCGCCTTGGCTGGCACGAGTGTCTCCGCCAGGAAGGGAGAATTCGTCGTGATCATCGGTCCCAGTGGCTGTGGCAAGAGCACCTTGCTCAACATAGTCTGCGGCCTGATAGAACCCGACGCCGGTGAGGTGCTCCTGGACGGTCGGCCGGTTCTCGATCGCACTGGGCTTCTCGGCTACATGCTTCAAAAGGACCTGCTCCTACCCTGGCGCAAAGTCCTGGACAACGTCATCCTGGGGCCAGAGATCAGCGGCACGGACAGGAAAGAGGCGCGGGAGGAGGCACGACGCCTGATCCCACTGTTTGGCTTGGAGGGCTTCGAGGACAGCTATCCGGATGCTCTGTCGGGTGGCATGAGACAGAGGGCAGCTCTCTTGCGGACGTTCCTGTGTGGGAGAAGCGCCATGCTGCTTGACGAACCGTTCGGCGCTCTGGATGCGCTCACCAGACGCCAGTTGCAGCAGTGGCTGCTAAGTGTGTGGAGCCAGTTCCGTCAGACCATCATCTTTGTAACCCATGACATGGACGAAGCGGTCTACCTGGCCGACCGGGTCTACGTGATGACGCCGAGGCCAGGCAGGATTAGACTCCAAATGGAGATCCCCCTTGGGCGCCCGAGGCTCCCGGAGATGATCACGTCTGGCCGGTTTGGGGCTCTGAAGGGCGAGTTGCTCGCCGCACTGGAGGCGCAGTAGGCTTCTTGCCACAACATCGAACGGGTGCTGGTCCTCCAACGGAGCCATGTAGCCCTCGCGGTCCGGGCGCTTTCAGCGGGGTTCTGCGCTATCATGGCGCGGAGATCTGTCGCTGAGGGAACAGGCTTGGGGCCGTCTGGGTGGTCTCATGCTCAAGGCCCTTCCCGGCCCGATTTGCAGATCCCAGTGGCTCTCATCCTCGGAGCATGAGGTTGTGTCGGTCCATTCCTCCCGAAGCGGTGGCGGGTACCGCAAGGCGTGCGGTTTCGGGCAAGAACCTCGCCTTAAGGGCGCTTAGGTCTCCCAGGATCCGTGCTTGGAGGGATCATCGAGACAGAGAAGGCCAGTGAAAAGGCAGAGCCGGGAAGATGCTCTTCTACACTCACCGATATTGCCCTGCTGACGGACCCAGCCTCGAGGTGGTGGTCGCGAGGGGTCGTTGTTCTCTGCTCAAGCGAACTACCTCGAACGCTCATCGCTTCGGTAAACGCCGGGCCTTCAGTCTGATCATCGGGCTAGCGCACTCGGCTTCTCCGAAGCTGGGCGCAGAGCGCAACACCGGACAGGACACACAGCCCAACGATGACTGACCACTGCCACTCCAGGGCGAGTCCGCCAAGGGTAGAATGTGCCGCGGCAGGTCGAGCGGCGAAGGAGACCAGCTCGATGGCAGTGGTACCGCCGCCACTGTTCTCCCACAACGCGATCTCGTTGCGCCCTGGGGACGCCCCCACGATGTCCAGATCCCCGTCGCCGTTTACGTCTGCGGAGTAGACCGACTGAGCGTCGCTGAACCCGGTGTCAACCGAGTGTTTGGAGAACTGCTGACCGCCGTCGTTCTCCCACCAGGCTATCTCATTGTCCTGCTTGGCAGCAGCCACGACATCCACGTCGCCGTCTTGTTCCAGATCAATGGCGTAGACGGACTGGGCCTTCTGGAAGTCGGAGGCTATGGTGTGCTTGGTGAAGTTCTGACTGCCATCGTTCTCCCACCAGGCGATTTCATCGTCGCCCTCGGAAGCGCCCAGGATATCAATGTCGCCGTCTCCATCCATGTCGATGGCATAGACGGACTGCGCCTTTTTGAAGCTGGAGTCTACGCTGTGCTTGGTGAAGTTTTGACTGCCATCGTTCTCCCACCAGGCGATTTCGTTGTCGCCTTGGGAGGCGCCGAGGATATCGAC
>JBAVWD010000372.1:0-1985 GCA_049697655.1 Anaerolineae bacterium
TCGCTTCTGTTCACGTCGACGGAGAACGAACTGACACAAGTCTACGCCATGGACCGCAGTGGGGCGCTACTGTCCATCGCCCAGGGGCGACGCCCTGAGGCGCGTTGGTCGCCAGCTGGGAACGCGATCGCCCTGGCCATGGGAGAGGAGGGAGACCGTGAGGTCTTCGTGGTGAATGCCGACGGCTCCGGCGAGCGAAAGGTGGCCGATGGCTCGACGCCGCGTTGGCGACCAGCGACAGCAGAGGAGCGGAGAGGCACACCACTCTGTGGTTTGCCCATGGTAGGTACGTCGGTGATTCTCCTTCTAGCTTTCGCAGGTGTTTGGACACGGCGGTCCAGTCGTCCCGGCGGTGTGATGGCCTGAGCAGGTGGCGTTCCCGCATCTGCAGGGGTCAACGGGAGCGGCGGGAAAACTACCGGGGCACATCTGACCGCGAGGGTCAGCGGGAGGTAGTCTCTGATGCGTGTTCAGGGAGGTGCTCTGCACAGATGGAGGCCGAGGGTCTCAACAAGATGATGATGGAAGTCCGTGAGATGGCTGATGCCAAGGGGTTCTCGTCCGGAGAAGAGCGCCTCTGGGAGATGTTGGCCCTGATACACACCGAGATCTCGGAGGCGACCGATGCCTACAAGAAGGGAGCAGAACTGGACAAGGTGGGAGAAGAACTGATCGACGCGATCATTCGGATTCTTCACCTGCTCTCGGCACTGGGCGTAGACGCTGAGGAGCTGTATCAGAAGAAGATGGAGCAGAACTGGGCGCGTCCCTATCGCTATAACACCGTGCGCGGGGGGTAGCAGGGTTGACTTCGAGGGACCGGCTGTACCGCACCGAGGCCATCATACTGCGAAGGCATGATTTCGGTGAGGCAGACAAGCTGCTGACGATCTACACCCCCTGGTTCGGGAAAATGAGGGTCCTGGCGAAAGGGGTTCGGAAGCCCACCAGTCGCAAGGCCGGACACGTTGAGTTGTTCACTCACAGCGGACTTCTCATCGCGAAGGGGAAGACCCTGGACATCGTGACCCAGGCCGAGACCATCAATGCGTTCTTGCCCATCAGGGTCGAGCTGGCGCTGACCAGCTACGCCTACTACCTTGCCGAGCTAGTGGACAGGTTCACTGAGGATGGTGAGGAGAACAGACGACTCTTCGATCTTTTGGTGAATGCGCTGTCCTGGCTTGGCGATGCTGAGGATACGGACCTTCTACTCCGTTACTTCGAGCTGCGATTGCTTGACTACGTGGGTTATCGACCTCAACTGCACCAGTGCGTCCGATGCACTCAAGCTTTGGGAGGGAACGCCGCGCTTTTCAACTTCGAGGAGGGCGGTGTGGTCTGCCTGGACTGCGGCCGGGGACAGCGAGGCTGCCGCGATCTGTCTGCGCAGGCGCGGGCTACTCTGCTGTATCTCCAGTCCAGAGACTACAGCCGGTGTCGCAGATTGAGGGTTGAACCAAGTACGCGCCTGGAGCTGGAGAGCATGCTGCGTCGCTACATCACCTATCTCCTGGAGCGCAGCTTGAAATCCGTTGACTTCATGGATGCTCTGCGACGGGAGGAGGCCGGGTCCAGTACTCTATCCCTTGAGCCGAGAGGGGCTACTGGATCATGATGCGCTCACATGGAGGAACGGAGAAGACGGCGGCGGGGCCGCGGGACATGGAGAGATTGAATGGTTGAAGAACAGCTAGTGGTGGACATGGATACCATAGTCTCGCTGTGTAAGAGGCGGGGGTTCATCTTCCAGAGTAGCGAGATCTACGGTGGTGTCGGTGGCTCTTGGGACTACGGCCCGTATGGTGTCGAATTGAAACGCAACATCAAGAACATCTGGTGGCGGGACATGGTCCAACGTAGGGATGATATGGTCGGCCTCGACGCCGGGATCCTCATGCATACACGCGTATGGGAAGCAAGCGGCCACGTGGAGAGCTTCACCGATCCCATGGTTGACTGTATGAACTGTAAGAAGCGCTTTC
>JBAVWD010000373.1:0-2610 GCA_049697655.1 Anaerolineae bacterium
GGCCTGACCAACGAGGAGTTGACGGCAATCAACCCACCCCAGGTCGTCGCTACGTCGGCTCGCGACGTCCTGGAGGAGTACCTGAGAGGCAACCAGAACCTCAAGAGTGAGGTAGAGGGTAGACTCACATTCATAGCCGTGCAGTGACCCCGACGGGGGGGACCCGCACCGGTGCGCCTGGCGTCCCTTTGCCACGGACTCAATTCTCTATTGGGCTTGAGCGGGGCAATAAGGCGACATCGGAGGCTCAGACAACACGAAGCTGAGAATGGTTTCGTCCGGGCGAATGCGCGGCCCGTAGACCATAGTGGGTCGCCGGCGCTTCGTAGACAGCTTCCTGGACGCTATTCTGTGGTGGGCTAGGGGCAACGACTAGCGCTGAGGAAATCCAATACCAGTACATTGAACTCCTCTGGCCGCTCCACCTGAGGTATGTGACCACAGCGCTCCATGATGCGCACTTCGGAGTTGGGGATCAGGCCTCTGGCCCGGTAGGCATGGGCAACGGGGACCGCCGCATCGTGACGCCCCCAGATGATGAGGGTCGGCACTTCCATCGCAGCAACTTCCCGACGGAAGTCGCCCAGCATCTCCTCGCGCTGGCCCCGCAGACTGACGCCCATCCTGGCGACCTTCATGGTGCTCTCTCTGACCCCTGGCGTCCTCAACACAGTGGCCGCGGCGGCTAGCCACTCTTCATCCACGGAACGCGAGTTGCTGAAGACCCATCTCTTCAGCGAGGGAAACGCCCTCTGATACACTCTGAACACCAGGTTTCCCAGGAGGGGAACCGACCACAGGCGGAGAAAGGGACTTAGCTCCCTGCCGAACCCGGCGCTGCCTACCAGGATCAGCCTGCACACCCGCTCAGGAAACTGCGCCGCGGTCTGTGCACACACGACTCCACCCAGGGAGTTCCCCACCAGGCTTGCTCGTTCGATCTCCAAGGCGTCCATGAAGTTGGCCATGAAGGAAGCCGCGTACGACAGCGAGAACTGCCCAATCTCCTTGTCCGACTTCCCAAAACCCAGCACGTCCAGGGCATAGACGCGGTACCGAGCCGCAAGCGGGCCCACATTGTATTGCCAGAACTCCACGGAGGCGGCAAGCCCAGGCACCAGAATCAGTGTAGGCCCCTGACCCATCACCCAGTAGCGGATCCTGCTCCCGTCGACAAGAACGTACTGGTCATCATACCTGGGCATATCCACCACGGCACCTCGCGCCTTTCCTCGGCTCGGTTACACGTTTGTTGACTCAGCAGCCGTCCTGACCCAGATATTCACCCCTGGTGTCAGAGCCGGACTCCACCGAACCAGCGGGCCAGAGTGGGGGCACGGCGCCCATCAGATGAGCATCCTGCTGAGCTCCGCCACCAGCTCCCTCGATCTGCCCGGCTGCTCCTGCTCGAGCTTCTCAACCAGCTCCGTCACCGACTCTCTCTTGGCCGGTACGAAGAAGTCCCTGAAGGACGCGTAGTGGGGCTCGCATCCAAAGTACCGGAACAGTGTCCACAGCCTGAAGTTCACCTGCTCCACTTCTGATAGCCCCAGATACCTCTCCATGATGGACAGCATAGCTTCCTTGTCCTCTGGCAGCCGACCTCGCACATCCATCAAGATGTTGGTGGAGTGGTCGCTGGCGAAGTAGCTGGTGACGTCCAGATTCTCTATCAGCAACTGTTCCTCTCGTACCTTCTCAGCATCGTTCGACTCCTCGAAATCACCGCTGACAAGCTTGTAGTAGAGGGGCATGCCCTCCTTGATGGTCAGGGTCCTGACCCTGATATAGTCGGGATTCACTTCGTTCAACACTCGGGCTGTCTGCAGCGCATGGTTACGCCACGTCTCCTCGCCCTCCAATCTCAACCTACCGCCCAGGCCCAGGACCACGTACAGGCACAGTGAGATGCCCGACTCGACCACCTTCTTGCCACCCTCTATGACCAGGTCCGAGGTGACCCCTTTGTTCATGTACTCCAGAAGCGGGTCGTAGCCCGATTCCAGGCCTATGTGTAGCCTGCTCAGCCCAGCTTCGTGAAGCTGCTTCAACTCCTCCAGGGATTTCCTGGCCACGGTCCTGGCTCTGGCGTAGCTGGTCACCCTCTGCACGCTGGGGAACCTCTCCTTTAGCCTGGACAGGACCTGTACTAGTTCGTCTGTCTTCACCACCAGGCTATTGGCATCCTGGATGAACGCCGTCTGGAAAACGTCCCCGTGGAACTCTGCGGCCCTATCTATGTCCTCCAGGATATGCTCGAGCGGTCGCCGTTCGAACCGTGTCCCCTTGTAGGTGTGGCAGAACTCGCACTTATTCCAGGGGCAGTTCCTGGTAGCCCTGATCAGCAAGCTCTCCGCTTCGCTGGGAGGGCGTATGGGACCGACTTCATGAGGCAACGTAGCCCACGTCATGTAAGTCCAACCAGTTCCTTTCTCCGTGTTCCACCCGAATTATACATAGGACGAGGGCGCTGGGGGAAGTCAGACGGATCAAGAAGAGGAGCCGCCAACCAGAGCACCGGCGGCACGCAGCAACGGACGGGCTTCCAGCTAAGAGTGCAAGGCTGGGCACTCACAGCGGTCCCAGCAGACTGGGGCAATCTCAGGGGTC
>JBAVWD010000374.1:0-3020 GCA_049697655.1 Anaerolineae bacterium
CCCTATGACGCGGACGAACCACTCCTGACGAGCCTCCAACAGCCTTTCTCACGCCACAGCCCGCCGGCCGATTGCAGGAGTTCCTACAGTCAAGTCGTCCCGCGGGTGCAGTGCAGACGACCTGTGAGGGGGCGGAGCTGACTGTAGAGCGACGAGACATGGAACAGGACGAACGCTTCCAGCGCGCCTGGCGGGTACGGGTCGCGAACTTTCCGCCTGTGATCGGCGTTGACTACCCGCTGAAAACGCTGGTGGTCAGCCTGACGGGCGGTCACTGTGAGCTGGAGTGCGCTCACTGTGGGGGGCACTATTTGAGGCACATGGTCCCGGTGTGGGACGCCGATCCCCAGGGCGCAACGAGCTGCCTCATCTCTGGGGGTTCCGATAAGGGAGGCCGAGTCCCGGTCACCAGCCACCTGGACCTAGTGAAACGGCTGCGCCCCGGTAGAATCTTGAACTGGCACGTGGGTCTCATCGGCAGGGAGGAGGCCGAAGCCATCCTTCCGTACGTTGACATAATCTCCTTCGACTTCGTGGGTGACAGCGAGACTATTGCAGAGGTGTATGGGCTTGGCGCACAGGCGGAGGATTACGCGGCCACCTACCAGCTTCTGCGTTCCTACGCCACGGTGGTGCCTCACATTACCGTGGGATTGCGAGGGGGAAGCATCTCCCATGAGTACCGCGCCCTGGAGACACTGGAGAAGCTGGGCGTGGACGGGCTGGTCTTCATTGTGCTGGTACCTACTCGCGGGACCCGCTACGCCGACTGCGAGCCACCGCCAGCGGAAGATGTGGCGGCGCTGCTCGTGGAAGCCCGTCTGCGCTTCCCGGCGGCTCCCATCCATCTCGGGTGCATGAGACCCCGGGGAGAGTACCAGGAGCGACTCGATCCACTGGCGGTGCGGGCGGGTGTTAATGTCATCGTCAGCCCCAGTGCGCGTGCGATCACCCTTGTGCAGGAGATGGGGCTGACCGTGGACCGGCGGGAAGAATGCTGCGCGGTGAGGTTCAAGAGAAAGGAACGGTATGGCGGAACGGTTTGACATCGCTATTATTGGCGCTGGAGTTGGCGGGTATGTGGCTGCCATTCGCGCCGCCCAGCTCGGGGCAAGGGTGGCGCTGATCGAGCGCGAACGTGTGGGGGGTGTGTGTCTCAACTGGGGATGCATACCCACCAAGGCTATGGTCAGCAGCATAGAGTTACTGCTGGAGCTGGAGCGGGCCGAGGAATTTGGCATCATCGTCGCAGAGCCCGCCTTCGACTTTGCCAGGATGATGTCCCGCAAAGACGAAGTCGTGGAGCGCCTGGTCTCGGGAGTGGAGAGTCTGCTGGAGATGCACAAGGTTGACGTAATCTCCGGCGTCGGTGAATTCGTCTCGCCGACCCAGGTCAAGGTCATCGGCGAGTCGCCCAGGGAGATCGAGGCCCGCAAGCTGATCATTGCTACGGGGTCCAAGCCGGCTATGCCTCCTGTGCCCGGACTTGACCTGCGGGGGGTGGTGACCAGCAACGAAGTGGTAGGGCTGAAGGAGCCACCGGACGACTTGGTGATCGTGGGTGGGGGAGTGATAGGCGTGGAGTTCGCCAGCATCTTCAATGCTCTGGGGACCAAGGTGACCATTGTGGAGATGCTGCCCTCTGTTCTCACCACGGTAGACGAGGAGCTTGCCCGGCGGCACCAGCAACTGCTCCGCAGGCAGGGCGTCGACGTGCACACAAAGTCCCCCCTGAAGGAGGTGCGCCAGCGGGACGGTGGGCTGGAGGTGGTGTACACGGAGCCGACGGGCGAGGGTGTGGTCCTTGCTGACATGGTCCTCATGGCTACCGGGAGGGTGCCCCACACTGACGGGCTGCACCTGGAGAAGATCGGTGTGAAGGTGGACAGGGGAGCCATCGCTGTGGATGAACACATGGCCACCAATGTGCCTGGCGTCTACGCGATAGGTGACGTCACAGGAGGCTTCATGCTGGCCCACGTGGCCAGCCGCGAGGGCGAGGTGGCTGCGGAGCACGCCCTGGGCAGAGAGAGCCGCATGGATTACCGGGCCGTTCCCAACTGCGTCTTCACCATGCCGGAGATCGCCGGGGTAGGCCTGACGGAGCAGGAGGCGAAGGCAAGTGGTATCCCTTACAAGAAGAGCAGATTTCCCTTCACGGCCAGCGGTCGAGCCCTGGCCATGGGTCAGACAGCGGGCATGGTGAAAATGATCTGCGACGAGAGCACTGGACAGGTGCTGGGCCTGCACATTATGGGACCGCACGCCACTGATCTGATAGCCGAGGGTGCGCTGGCCGTGCGGTCAGGTGCCACGGCCAAGGATATCGTGCAGACCATCCACGCTCATCCTACGCTTCCCGAAGCGGTGCGGGAGGCAGCTATGGGCCAGGCGGAAGGGCCTATCCACGCCAGGGCTTGAGGTATTCATGGATGCAGAACTAGATCGGTTGCAGGAAGCCCTGGGCGTGCGGTTCGGCGACGAGTCCCTGCTGCGGCAAGCTCTCGTACACCGCTCCTACCTCAACGAGAATCCCGACTTCGAGCTACCCTCCAACGAGCGTCTGGAGTTCCTGGGAGACGCGCTGCTGGACTTCATCGTCGGCGAATACCTCTACCTACAGTACCCCGAGATGGATGAAGGCAAACTCACCAGCTTGCGCGCGGCTCTGATCAAGGCTAGCGCCCTGGCCCAACTTGCCCGCACAGTGGACCTTGGAAGTTACGTCTACCTGTCCCACGGTGAGGAGGAGAGGGGAGGGCGCGCTCGCGTTGGGCTTCTCTCCGATGCCTTCGAGGCGCTCGTTGCGGCCATCTATCTCGATGGAGGACTCGAGACAACGGCGGAGTTCGTGATCGCCCTTGTGGCACCAGAGGCCGCTCGCATTGTTGAAGGCGGTCTGGACAGGGATTTCAAGAGCCGCTTGCAGGAGTGGACGCAGAGAGAACTTGGTGTGACGCCAATGTATCGGACGGTGCTGGAGCAAGGGCCAGACCATGCCAAGGAGTTCACGGTAGAGG
>JBAVWD010000375.1:0-4953 GCA_049697655.1 Anaerolineae bacterium
AGGAACAGATCAAGCGCCTGGGGGAAGAGATCAAGCAGAAGACCCAGGAGAAGGAGAGAGAAGCCCAGGCGATGGCGGACAGATGGGAGGACGCTGCCGGCGAGATCGAGACCTACACAGTCAAGCCTCGCCGCAGCGACATCGGGGTCGAACTCGTGACTCTCGCCTGGGCACCATACTGGGAGATCGGCTACCGTTCTACGCGGGGCCAGGTTGACCGCGGCCGCGTGCCGGCCTACTAAGGAAACCTCCCGAAGATTCAGCACCTTCGCGAGGTTCAGCATGAGGCGGGACTCTGAACGACATCTAGAAAGCGCCTTTTCTCGAAGTCATCCGCTTTCTGTTGCGACTCCCGCGTTAGCTCAGGCTCTTGCTGAGACGCTGCCCAATCAAAACCGCGGCCGCGCATCCCGAACAATTCATCCAGCAATGGATCTTTCGGTTGATCTTCGCTCTCCCTCTCCGGCTACTCCCCGGGTAGGTACCAGTCCCCATCCGCAAACCAGACCCTGCCTCCGCCCGCTCTGGCAAGAGCGCGGGCCACATCCTGAGCGGGAGCAACCAGGGGCCGAGCTGCCCCGAATAGCTATTCTGAACTGGGCGTGCTGGCGCAGCACTTTGCCGCGCAGCAGGATGCCGCTAACAAAGTCGAACGTCAGGTCGGCAAATCGGCGGCGGCGCTGCTGCTTGAATCGAAAATCGGCCAGCAGTCTGACGCTATTGTTACGGGTGCGTCGGATAAAGGCACCTGGGCCAGGCTGCTTAGCATTCCGGTTGAGGGCAAGGTGGTGCAGGGGGTTGAAGGCCTGGATGTAGACGATCGAGTGCGGGTGCAACTGATATCTATACACGTCGAGAGGGGGTATATTGGCTTCAGGAAGGTTGCTCCCTCAAGGTATTGATGCTGTAGCTTAATGCCTTCTATGTTCCGAACTCGGGAAACCCGTCATAGCCGTTGAAAGCGACCCGGAAGCGAGGTATAATCTTCGTATCCTCAAGGACCCAAGAGGAGATGCCCATGCTGCAATCCATGCTGACCGAACTGCAGGCAAAGTTGCTGCGCGACGAAAAAGAGACATTGGCCGACATCCGGCTGGCGCTATCGGAGCTTGATGTGCCGCGCGAGGCGTTGGACACGCTGCAACAAGCCATTGTGCAATTGGATGAACTCTTTTTGCTTGTGGTCGTGGGCGAGTTCAACGCAGGCAAGTCCGCGCTGATCAACGCGCTGCTGGGCGCAAAGGTCTTGCCCGAAGGCGTGACCCCCACAACCTCTCGTGTGACGCTGGTCAAGTGGGGCGAGCAGGTCGGGGAGCAAATTGTGGATCAGAGTTTCGCGATCTACACGCACCCGCTGCCTTTGTTGCACGAGCTCAACATCGTAGACACGCCCGGCACGAATGCCGTCCTCCGCCATCACGAGCGCCTGACCGACGAATTTGTGCCACGGAGTGACCTGGTGCTGTTCGTCACCTCGGCGGAGCGCCCGATGGCCGAAAGCGAACGTCAATTCCTGGAACGCATTCGGGTGTGGGGCAAAAAAGTGGTCATGGTGCTCAACAAGATTGACATTCTGCAAGACCAGGTTGCCCAAAGCGAAGTCTGTGATTTTGTGCTCCAATACGTTGTAAAGGAGTTGGGCTTTGCGCCCGAGTTCTTTCCGGTCTCGGCGCGGCTGGCTCAAGCGGCCCAGGACGAGCCTGATCCTGGCCAGAGCGCGCAGTTGCGTAAGGCCAGTCGCCTGGACGCGCTGGCAGACTATATCCACTTTACACTGGACGACGCAGCACGACTGCGACTCAAGTTCGCCAGTCCCCTGGGCGTGGCCGGGCACATCGTCGACCAAGCTCAGTCTGTCCTGTCTGAGCAGGCCAGCGACTTGAATGAAGACAAGGAGGCGGTCAGCGCGGTCGAGTCTATCATCGCCGCTTATGATCAGGAATTGCGCAACGAGCTTGGCCCGCGGCTAGCCGAAGTTGAGAATGTCCTGAGCCGACTCCAAGCGCGCGGCCTCGACTTTTTCGACAACACGCTCCGCCTGACCAAGATAGCCGATCTGATGCGCGGCGACCGGGTGCGCGCGCAGTTCGAAAAGCAGGTATTGGCCGACGTGCCGCAGCAGATCGAGGAACGCGTGCGGCGTCTGATTGACTGGCTGGTCGACAAGGATTTTCGCCAGTGGCAGCAGGTGATGACCCACTTGCAGTGGCGACGGGCGCACTATGCCGATCAGATTGTCGGGGCAGGGGCAACACCGCTGGACGCGCGCCGGCGCGCGCTCATCGAATCGGTGGGCACAACCGCGCAGACAATCGTCGAGACTTACGATCACAACCAGGAAGGCAGCGAATTGGCCGCGCAAGTCGAAAAGGCCGTAGCGCAGGTTGCGCTCATCGAAGCGGGCGCTGTTGGCCTGGGAGCGCTGGTCGCGTTCGTCATCACCTCACGTGTCCTTGACATCACCGGCATATTGTCGGCCGGCGTCCTGGCGATTGTCGGCTTTTTCGTCATCCCTTACAAGCGCAAGGAAGCCAAGGAACGCTTCAGGGGAAGGATGGAAACCCTGCGCGAGAGACTGTTGACTGCGTTGACCACGCAGTTTGACCAGGAAGCCGAGAATGGCGTCACGCGAATGAAAGAAGGCGTTGCGCCTTACACGCGCTTTGTGCATGGCGAACTCGAGCGAGTGGACAAAGGGCTGCGCCAGATTGATGAACTGCGCCAACGCATCTCGGAGTTGAGCGCCAGAGTGGATCGTACTTAATCGCCCCAAGCACAATATCATCGGGACGATGTCACCGGCCTGATGCGCGCTATGGGCGAGTTCAGGCAGCAGCAAAATCACTTGCCGAAACGGCCCGAGGTTTGAAAACAACCCTCGCCCGGTCAAATCCATAGGCGAACATGCGTGAGACTGGCGCACGAGGGCCTCGAAGAATCTACTGCGTGCCTTGTTGCTGATGACGGCGAATTGTTGCGGCGCTGGCCCTTTGGTCGGTGCTGCACCCCAGGGCACTTTGGTCTCGCGGTCAAGGACTATACCCATTCCACCGCCCCTAATCGTCGCTATCCCGATCTGATCACCCAACGCTTGTTGAAAGCTGCCATTGAAGGCCGAGCTGCGCCGTATAACTATGATGAACTGCGCGCCCTGGCGAAACACTTCACCGAAGCAGACGATGCTGCCAACAGGGTCGAACGTCAGGTCGGCAAATCCGCTGCCGCGCTTCTGCTTGAATCGAGAATCGGGGAGCAGTTTGATTCGATAGTCACCGGCGCTTCGTCGAGGGGCACCTGGGTTCGGCCTCTCAATGTGCCTGTTGAAGGCAAATTGGTGCAGGGGTTGAGTGGCCTGGATGTCGGCGACCGGGTGCGCGTGCAGTTGATTGATACAAACGTTGAGCGGGGTTACATTGATTTCAAGCAAGTCGGTTCATCCAGACATGGATAGGAACAGCTCTATGAACACGGGAATCGACTTGTGGATTGACCACCGGAAGGCTGTGATTGTGATTGTCAGCGATGAAGGTCAAGTAGTCAGGGAAATCACCTCCCACATGGAAAGGCATACCCGGTTTTCCAGCGGCGGATCCGAGGATGGCTCGTCGGAGGACGTGCGCGATCGGCAGTTTGGGAACTACCTCAACGACTACTACGATAGAGTCATCGCCGCTATTCGTGACGGAGATTCTATTGGGATATTCGGTCCTGGTGAGGCCAAGGGCGAGCTCGAAAAACGTCTTGAGAGTGAAGGACTCAAGGGACATATCGTTGGTATCGAAACCCCTGACAAGATGACGGATCGCCAGATCGCAGCGAAAGTTGGACAGCGGTTACTGGCCTGCGGTGCAAGACCGCCAAGACAGGACTATCCAAATGAAACCTTCGCCAGCCTCTTACGTAGTACACCGCCACAAACAGGGCAACAGGACGCCCACGGAACTCTGGCGACTTATTGGAGCCTCCCGCCTGAGCAACTCCTTTCCGCACTGCACACCACTGGAAGCGGCCTCAGCCCAGCGGACATCGAGCCGGACGAGGTCCAGATGGGCATGCCGGTGGAGATGGTGACGCGGCGGTTGAACTGGACCCCAGGGACCTGGATAACGAGCCAGAGGCCGAGGCACTGTTCGGGACAGTCCCTTCGGAACTCAGCACCGCATCGAAGCTCAAAGCTCTGGAGAAGGATTTCGCGAACCACGTGTTCGATAGCGAGCAACTAGACCTGTACTACAGCCCAGGGCTGAACCTCTACGGTGAGCCGGGGGAGTCCGAAAAGGACTTCGCGGTGCGGGCGCAGCAAGCCGCTCGCGAACAGCGAGACGCAGAGGTAGACGAACTGCGCAACAAGTACCAGAAGAACCTGGACCGGTTAGAGGAGCGCCTGTCCAGGGAGGAACAAGAACTGGCCGGGGATCGGGCAGAGTATGAGGGACGCAAGGGAGAGGAGTTGCTTTCCGCTGGAGAGACTGTGGTGGGCATGCTCGGCATCTTTGGCAGACGGTCGTCCAGGAGCCTCTCCACCGCCGCTCGCAAGCGCAGGATGACCACCCAGGCCCGGGGCGACGTCCAGGAGTCAGAGGAACAGATCAAGCGCCTGGGGGAAGAGATCAAGCAGATGACCCAGGAGATGGAGGGAGAAGCCCAAGCGATGGCGGACAAGTGGGAGGACGCCGCCGGCGAGATCGAGACCTACACGGTCAAGCCCCGCCGCAGCGACATCAAGGTCGAACTCGTGACTCTCGCCTGGACACCCTACTGGGAGATTGGCTACCGTTCCGCGCGGGGCGAGATCGCCCACGGGCGCGTACCCGCCTGGAGCTGACAGCATGTTCAAAGGCGGTCCAGGAAACCTCCCGAAGGTTCTCAACCTTCGGGAGGTTCAGCATTTGATCGGAGAGGCACCCCTTCAGTTTGCCTGGCATGGATCCACTCTGCCATGCTGGCGGAGTG
>JBAVWD010000376.1:0-2662 GCA_049697655.1 Anaerolineae bacterium
GTAGGCTGCCGGACAGACTCAGTGACCACCATCAATTGGACGCTCCCCTCGCCTACCGGCGTGACCATTATCCACATTGACGTAGACCCTAAGGAGATCGGCAACAACTACCCCACGGCCGTGGGGCTGGTGGGTGACGCCAAGTTGGCGCTGGCCGACCTGCGCGAGGCGCTGTCTGTCGGTCGCCGACGACGGTCTCCCGACAAAGGTCGTCTCGAGGAGATCTCGGCATTGGCCGGCGACTGGTGGGAGCAAGTTCGGCCCAAGATGGTGAGCGACAGCATGCCCATCAAGCCGCAGCGAGTGATGAAAGAGCTCATGGAAACACTGCCCGCAGACAGCGTCATCGTCGCCGACGCGGGCACCGGGACGCCGTTCACCGCCGCCTTCTACAAGTCCCCGGCCGGCAGGTATGTGGTCATCCCTCGAGGCTATGGGGGCCTCGGCTATGCCCTACCTGGCGTGGTAGGGGCCAAACTGGCCAGGCCGGAGGCCACGGTTGTAGGTCTCATGGGCGACGGCAGCTTCGGCATGTCTGCCGGGGAACTAGAAACCATCGCCCGCCTGAGACTGCCGGTAACCATCCTCCAGTTCAACAACTCGTGCTTTGGATGGATCAAGGCACTGCAGTGCCTCTATCATGGCGGTCGATACGTGTCTGTGGATTTCTCTGCCGATACCGACCATGCCGGCATAGCGAGAGGCTTCGGTCTGCAAGGCCTGCGTATCGAGCACCCAAAGGACTTGGGACCTGCCATCCGCGAGGCGGTCCGCAGCGACCGAGCTACGTTCATAGACGTGGTAACCGAGTCCGAAGAAACGGAGGTTCCCCCCGTTCACAAGTGGCAGCAGGCTGTCGAGGAGCGGGAGCGCCGGCAGTAGCCGGTCGGCGATTACGTGGTAGCCTGCGCCACTGGCCGCCGGGCAGTGGCCATGGGGCAGAGGTTGACCAGAAGCAAGAGATGATCAGTACCCCTTTGACCGTCAACGGAAAGGAAGTCAGCCCCACCGTGCCCCTCACGCCGGCCATTCTGAACGCCATCTTCGATGCGGTTGGCGTCCGCATCCGTCGGGTGCCTGCCAGCCCCGACATCATCAAAGAGGCCCTGGAGCGGCAGACCATGGCAGAGGGTGCTGCTGTCCACGTAGAGGTGGGCTGCCAGGGATTGTAGGGATTATGTGGATTATGTATCGACAGAAGGGAGTGTCATAATGCCAAGGATCGTCGTCATTGGTGGCGGGTGGGCAGGCTGTGCGGCCGCCCTCTACGCCAAGAAAGCCGGAGCAGACGTTGTTCTTCTCGAGAGGGCGGATACCTTGCTGGGCGCGGGCCAAGTGGGCGGGATCATGCGCAACAATGGCCGCTTCACGGCAGCAGAAGAGATGATCGCCATGGGCGGCGGGGAGCTCTTCAAGCTGTGTGACGACACGTCCCGTCACACGAACATCGAATTCCCCGGCCACAAGCACGCGAACCTGTATGACGTTGCGCTGATGGAACCCGTTGTCCGACGCTACCTCCAGGAGCAGCTGATAGAGATCTGGACTGTCAGCAGAGTCACCAACGTGATCTCCGCAGAGAATAAGATTGCTGCTGTAGAACTGGAGAACGGCCAGGTCTTCGAGGGCGACGTCTTCGTGGAGGCCACCGGCACCATGGGGCCGCAAGGCAACTGCCGCAAGTATGGCAATGGATGCGCGATGTGCATCACACGCTGCCCAACTTTCGGCGGCAGGGTCAGCATTGCCGAACGCATGGGAGTCAAGGAGACCAAGGGCGTCAAGCCTGATGGCTCCTTTGGCTCCATGAGCGGCTCCTGCAAGCTCAACAAGGACTCCCTGGACAAGGGCCTGGTACGGGAGCTTGAGCAGACCGGGGTCGCGCTAATCCCTCTGCCCAAGGACGTGGCTGCGCACAAGAAGGAACTGCTGGCCATCAAGAGCTGCCAGCAGTATGCCCTGCCGGCGTTTGCGGAGAACGTGATTCTCCTGGACACTGGCCACGCGAAACTGATGGCTCCCTTCTACCCGGTCATAGAACTGCGCAAGCTGCCTGGGCTGGAGAATGCACGTTTCGAAGACCCCTACGCTGGCGGCATGGGAAACTCGATGCGCTTTCTGGCCATGTCCCCTCGGGACAACCATCTGAAGGTGGAGGGCACAGACAACCTCTTTTGTGGGGGCGAGAAAGCGGGCCTACTGGTGGGTATCACTGAGGCGATCTGCACAGGCGTCCTAGCGGGGCACAACGCGGCTCGCCACGCCCTGGGCAAGGAGCTGGTGGAATTGCCGCGCAGCCTGGCGGTCGGCGACATGATCGCCCACGTCAGAGAAGAGATGCAGACCGAGGAAGGCATGAAGAAGAAATTCACCTTCTCGGGCTCTGTGTACTTCGACCGCATGAAGGAATTGGGGCTCTACACCACAGACGTGGCAGAGATCGGCAGGAGGGTGGCCGACGCCGGCGTGAGCGGTTTCTTTGGGAAGAAGGTCGCATAGGTATGGCAGGCAGCCGAGTCGAATTTCGGCCCTGCGCCATGGATGTGGAAAGGGGGTGATCGAGGAACAGTAGCGCAAACTATCCCAGAAGTGAGAGAATTGTCCAACACCGCATTAGGAGGAAACAGAAATGAGAGCACAGCTTACCAGAATCGTCCTGGCC
>JBAVWD010000377.1:0-3549 GCA_049697655.1 Anaerolineae bacterium
GTGAGAGGGTGGCCAGGGAGTATGACCGTGATAACGCTTTGTGTTGTGGCGGCATGTACGGCGCCAGGGGGCTGGTGGAAAAAGCACAGAAGGCGGCCCTCACCAACATCGAGGATTCCCTGGAGCACGGAGCCGAGGCCCTGCTTTCTCTGTGTCCCAGTTGTATGAGGAACTATGCCGAACTGGCGCCAGAGCGTGGTCTTCCCGTCTATCACGTCTCTGAGCTTTGCCAGATCGCCCTGGGGGAGGAAGTGACCTACCGCGAGGAGGATCCTCTGCCCTACGGCGCTTACATGAAGAAGGGTCCTCTGGATCGATCAGACCGCGGAGGACGACCAGATTGAAGGCCGAGGAGGCCTTTCGCTGTGGGATGATCCCGTCCGTAATGGCAGGAGACATGAGGCTGCCTTCGGGTGGGCTGGGGTAGCCAGCCTGCGCTCCTGCAATCAGATCGGGAGACCGGCTCTATGGTCTTGGCCCTCGCTATCGAAGCAACGCAGTTATTACTTGGACGCCAATGCCGAGTGTCGGCCCGTTGAACTGGCTCATCGCTCTTACGCCCATCCTCGCTGTGCTGATCTTGATGGTCGGCCTGCGCTGGGGCGGCTCGAAGGCTGGGCCCGTGGGTTGGCTGGTGGCCCTGGTGGTGGGCCTGCTTTTCTTCGGCGCCACGCCCCAAGTGTTGTTCTACTCCCAGGTCAGGGCCGTGTTGCTCAGCCTCTACGTCCTGTACATCATCTGGATGGCCCTGGTGCTGTACCACGTAGTCAACGAGGCGGGGGCTATCGGCGTCATCGGCAGGACCATCGCTCGCCTGACTGGGGATCGGACACTCCAACTGCTCATCCTCAGCTGGGCCTTCAGTTCGTTCCTCCAGGGTGTCGCGGGGTTTGGGGTGCCCATAGCGGTGGTGGCCCCTCTGCTCATCGGCATGGGATTCAGCCCCGTGATCTCCGTGGCGGCGGTGGCCATCGGCCACTCCTGGTCGGTGACCTTTGGGGACATCGCCTCCTCGTTCCAGGCGCTGATTGCGGCCACCGGCCTGGAAGGATACGCGCTGGCTCCCTGGTCCAGCGTCTTTCTGGGGTTGGCCTGCTTCGGCTGCGGCCTGGGGGTGGCCCACTTGTACCGCGGTGTGAAGGGCCTGCGTCGGGCGGCGGTGGCCATTCTGGGCATGGGCGCGGCCATGAGCCTGACGCAGTACGTTCTGGCGATCCACGGTCTGTGGAGCGTGGCTGGCTTCGTGGCGGGACTGGCAGGGATAGTGGTTGGGGGGGCGATGGCCAGGTTGCCCATCTACCGGGGCAGTGAGCGGGACGACACCCTGCCGCAAGAGGCCGACGATGATCAGAAGCGCCCCGGGCCTGGGGTGGCTATCTCAGCCTACCTCATCCTGGTGGTTTTCGTGACCGCTGCGGAGCTGGTGCCCCCTCTCCACGATCTCCTGAACCAGGTGGTCATCAGGGTTGACTTCCCTGCGGTGAGCACGACCCTGGGCTGGGTTACGGAAGCGGGGCCTGGGAGGACGATCAGCGTCTTTGGACATGCCGGCGCTCTGCTGGCGTACACCTGCATCATTTCGTTCCTCATCTATCGGTGCACTGGCCACTACAAGCCGTGTGTCATGGGCCGAATCCTGCGTGGAACCGTGGCCAGTGGAGTGCCCTCGACTATCGGGATCGCTTCCATGGTGGGCATGGCCCTGATTCTGGATCACTGCGGCATGGTGTTTCTCCTGGCCAGGGGGCTCAGCGAGAGCGTGGGTCCTGCCTTCCCCTTCTTCTCACCTTTGATCGGCATGCTGGGCGCCTTGATGACCGGCAGCAACACCAACTCCAACGTCATCTTTGCGCCTCTTCAGCAGGCCACGGCCCAGCTGATCGGCGTTAGTGCACTGGTGGTCCTTGGCGCCCAGACCACTGGCGGGGCTTTGGGCAGCATGCTGGCCCCGGCCAAGATCATCGTCGGTTGTAGCACCGCAGGGTTGGCGGGCCGCGAGGGTGAGGTGATGAGAAAGACCTTTCTCTATGGCCTGCTCATTGCTGCTTTCATCGGTCTCTCGGCCTGGCTGGTCGTCTACCTCGGCTAGGGCGGGTCTTTTCGCCGGCGGTCCCGCGGAGCGGGTGCGCTGGTGAGCCACACGTCGTGTGAGGAGCGGAACTTCCGGGGCCTCTGTGTGTTGTGGCAGTCAGAGCCTGGCGGCTCTCAGGATCGGAGGGCGGGCCAGGGAGCGCGGGCTTGGTGGACGTTGCGCCCGAACTCGAATTGACCTTTGGGCACGCCAGGGCTACAATACCGCCCAACTGTATGCCCGGGTGAGCAGGTTGCTGCCTCGGGCAATTCGGACAAAGACAGTGGTCAACCGTTGCCCGACTGGACCGCATCTCCGCCGATGGCGCGGAATGCGGTCCTTCATAAAGAGGGCAGATCGGTACTGAAGAAGGGGCGCTGCATCGTGGCAGATGAGAAGACGAAGATACCCAAGTGCATGAGCACGCAACATCCCGACAACGTCATTTCTCCCTTCTTTGCGGACAACGCCGAGCTCGGCGGCGAGGACGAGATTCAGGAAGCGTACTGCGCTTTCTCGCACCTGGGGTGCGACGAGCAGATGTGGGATTGCGAGGGCAAGGAAGTAGACGCCTTCGTGGTCAAGAAGTTGCTGACCAAGTACGAGGCCTTCTTCGCCGACACCAGGCTGGGCAGAGACGCCTTCATCACCCTGAGGGTCCCCAATCCCACCGTGGAGAGAGCCGAAGCCAAGGTCCTCCTGGAGACTCTGGAGGGCATCCCGCGGTCGTTTGACGCCGCCAGGCTTTTCTACGGGGACGACGTGCCCCCCGTCTTCGAAGTCATCCTCCCCATGGCCGATTCTGCCGTGAGCATCGACCGCATCTACAGCTACTATTGCGATTTCGTCGTCGGCAAGCAGTCGAAACCATTCAGAAACGGCGGTGCCACCATCGCGGACTGGATTGGCGAGTTCCGTCCTGCCACGATCAACGTCATACCCCTCTTCGAGACCATGGAGCACATGCTCGATGCGCACAATGTCCTGAGAGAGTATCTTCAGAGCAAGAAACTGGCGCACCAAAGAGTCTTCCTGGCCAGGTCAGACCCGGCGATGAATTACGGGCTCGTGAGTGCGGTTCTTCTCAATAAGATTGCCCTCCAGAGGCTGCACCGGCTGTCTCAGGATATCGGGGTGGAGCTCTTTCCCATCGTCGGCGTCGGCTCCGCGCCTTTTCGGGGCAACCTGCGTCCGGCGACGGTGGACAGAGTGGCCCAGGAGTATCCCAGCACGCATACCTTCACCATCCAGTCGGCGTTCAAGTACGACAACCCTCCCGAACAGGTGCGGGAGGCCATTCGCAGCCTCCGCCAGCGGGAGACGGGCACACCTCACGAGGTGGACGAGGAGAGATGCCTGGAGATCATCGACCGGTACTCCCGGGAGTACGCCAGGCAGGTCGAACTGCTGGCGCCGCTGATCAGGCAGTTGGCAGGTTACGTACCGAACAGAAGAAAGAGGAAGCTGCACATCGGCCT